>CAYPYI010000119.1:0-2558 GCA_964415085.1 uncultured Tissierellaceae bacterium | reverse complement strand
ATAAAAATGGAACTGAACAAATGAATCCAATTAGGATTAAGCCCCAAATATTACCAGCTAAAGGAGCCATGATATTCGCAATCCATGATCCTACACCTGATCCTTCAATTAGACCAATAATTAGTGACACGAAAGCCATAAATGGAATAACCGTATTCAGCATTGTTTGAACCGCTTCTCGAGCTGCTTGGTTTACAGTCGAAATGAATTTCCCTGCACCCATACCGATTTTAGCGATTAATCCGCCACCACCTTGTTGGGTCATTTTTTTACTTGTATCATATTTAGCTTCTTTTTTAGTTTCTGAAGATGATTCTGTTTCAGTGGTTGATGCTACAGGTGTACTCGCTACTTCTGAGCTATCTAATAATTCAATCTGGTCTTTCCCAACATTAGAAACATAGATATCTTCAGTAATGTATTGAGCTAAAGGTCCAGCCTTTCCTGTCGGAATAATATTAATTGTCGGTATCCCTTTTTTAGGGTAAATCCCGCAACGTAATGTTCCACCACAATCAATAATCGCAAGCGCAATTTCGTCATCAGGAATTGAAGTTTTAAAGCCGTTGATTGCTTCCATTCCAGTTAATTCAACTATTGTATCAACAATCGCTGGTCTTTCTCCTCCACCGACAACATAAATAAATTTATTTTTCTCTTCAGTAGGAGTTATAACTAATGGACCACCGTAACCTCCGCTACCTTTTGTTACTTTTATACTATTATATTTAGACATGTTTATCCCTCACTTATTAGATATTATTAAACGACTGTTTCGATCTCTTTACTTAATTCAACATTTTGCTGTTTACATAACATTTCAGTAATAAAGTCAGTTACCCAACCACCTACAAAGTTCATCACTAAACCAACTAATAAGTATCTAATTGCTAGTTCCATTTCATTAAGACCTAAATTGATAATCCCTTGAGCAATTCCTAACCAAACGAAAAGTTCTCCTGGATTAATGTGCGGGAATACTCCATTACTTGTGTGACAAAACTGCATTTGTGCTGCAATAAAACTTGGTTTGTAAAATTCTGGCAAGAAACGCCCCATAGTCATAGACATTGGGTTACCTAGCATGAATGCAGAAACAAAAGGCAATATCATATAGCGGGTTACTGGGTTACTAGCTGAAACTTTTGCTAATTTTGTTACTCGTTCTTCACCCAAAAGATTGATTAATGCATTCATAGCGATCATTAGCATTAAAACTAGCGGAACTATAGACCCCATCCAACCAATAAATACATCCGCACCTGCTTGGAATAGACTCATAAATCCTTCGGCAAATCTAACTATAAATTCCATATTTATACACTTCCTTTAATTTTTGTTGAAATTTTATCTTTCATCATATTCAATCCAATTGACACGTTTTGTAACGGTGAATTTGGTTTTTCTTCAACATAGTCTCCAATTTCAACACGTAAATAAATTTCTCGTGCGTTTTCCATAGCAAATTGTGTCAATTTATTCTCTTTCCGAACTAATGGATGGTAATGATCAATAAAATGAATATCTTGACCAATAAACTGTTCTTTTACCCTAAATTTTGACAATACTGTAACACCCTGCATTAAACGTGCATCGATTATCTTAGCTTCATCATTGACTGCAAAAAATACAATCGTTCCGGCTCTAAATTTACCTGACCTTCTACCGATCGCTACTTTACCTTTTCTTCGTAACTCTTGATACACCTGATTAAAATGCTTGATCTGAAAGAACCCTAAAATCGTTTGGAATACAAATGCTCCTACTGCAAAAACACCAAATACAAATAAGAAACTCATTAAATCACCTCTCTTTGAATCAATTCTTTTATCTCTGTCGCACTTTCCGCTTCTAGTATAATCTGCTTCATTTTGGGATTGTTCGCCACTACAAAGAAAAAATCATATACATCCAATAATACATTTTCAATAATTGCTGGCGTTGATTCAGGTATACCAACCATAAAGACGATTTCAACCGTACTCATTTCTGTCTTGAATGGTTTGTCAAACTGACCAACATTCAAAATTAATTTTTCCCCTTGTTTATTAACCGCATGGGGCATAGCGACTCCCTTATCGAAAATCGTACTTTTAAGTTCTTCTCGATTCATAATTCTTTCTTCGAATTCTGAATCTGTTAACATTTTTTCGTGTAATTTTTTTGTCATCTTACGAAGATTAGCTTCATAGGTTAAATTGTGATCTAATTTCGTAACAACCGCTTCAACGTAATCACTGTTTATAGACTGAGTTCGTTCAACTAAATCCCATTGTTCACGAATATAATTATCATCAAAAATAGTACTCAATTGTACAATGGGGGTTGTTACCCCACTTCTTCTAAGTGGTATCGTCGTAAAGATTGCAAAATACTTACCTAGTAATTCATCTGTAACCTCATATTGAGAATATGCAGTAACATTCACGTCATTACCTAGGACCCTTTGTAATTGTCTTTTAATCATTGTCGCTGTCCCACGTCCAGTATGACAAATGACCGCAATATCTCTACTTGATGTTTCACTACTTCGACTTATAGCCATTTCGATATACAAG
>CAYPYI010000118.1:0-2787 GCA_964415085.1 uncultured Tissierellaceae bacterium | reverse complement strand
AGATATGGTTATGTTTGGTGATAGACTTTATACAGATATTTTAGGTGCTAATAATGCAGGAGTAGATTCTGCCTTAGTTTTTAGTGGCGAAACGACTAAAAAATCTTATGAAGAATCAGATATAAAAGCTACTTATCTACTAGATTCGGTGAAAGATTTATTTTAAACAATAAAAGCTAATTTAATTTAGGTTAAATTAGCTTTTTCTATTGCTTTAAGGAGATTTTAACTATATAATAGACAGTGCATTCAATCTTCCAGGGATAATTTATTCAAAATAAGATTGATTAAAGCTACTTTGTATAGTATAATATTGTAGTTGCAGAGAACAGCTAAGATTCAAGAGGTTGCTGGACTTTACAGGTATTTCTTGATGAGTATGTCAGGTCACGAACCGGGCGAGGTTATCCTGCACTGTTATTAAGGTGTGTCATATTTCATGAAACACCAGGCACAGTTTAAAGGGATATCCGCTGTTGTGCGAAAAAGTATAGCGTACAATTAAAAGGAGGTAACAAAATGGCAAATCAAAAAATAAGAATCAGATTGAAAGCTTTTGAACATGGAGTATTAGATCAATCAGCGCAAAGAATAGTTGAAAGTGCTAAAAAGACTGGTGCAGAAGTATCAGGACCAGTTCCACTACCAACAGAAAAAGAAATTATTACAGTGCTAAGATCAGTACACGTATATAAAGATGCAAGAGAGCAATTTGAAATTAGAACTCACAAAAGATTAATTGATATAATTAATCCTACAGCTAAAACAGTAGATGCTCTTATGAGACTTGATCTACCAGCTGGTGTTGATATTGAAATTAAGCTATAAAATAGTTTGTAGAAATTCTCTATGAGCTGTTATGATCGCATTTACATGTGATCCGCTAATAAGTTTGGAGGTAAAAAATGAAAAAAGCAATAATGGGAACAAAAATCGGAATGACACAAATTTTCGATGAAAATGGAAAATTTATTCCAGTAACAGTTGTACAAGCAAAACCAAATGTAGTAGTTCAGAAAAAAACTGAAGAAAAAGATGGTTATTCAGCAGTACAAGTAGGTTATGGAGATATTAGAGAAAAGCTTGTAAATAAACCTAAACAGGGTCAATTTAAAAAAGCGGGAGTAACTAATAAAAGAATCTTAAAAGAATTTAGATTCGAAAATGCAGAAGAACTAGAAATTGGTTCTGAAATAACTGTAGAATCTTTTGAAGTAGGAGACAAAGTTGATGTATCCGGTATGACAAAAGGTAAGGGATTCCAGGGAGTTATTAAAAGATGGAATTTTAGTAGAGGACCAGAAACACACGGTTCTAAATTCCACAGACATCCAGGTTCGACAGGAATGTCAGCAACACCAGGTGAAACAGCTAAAGGAAAGAAACTTCCAGGACATATGGGACATGTTAATAGAACTATACTAAACCTTGAAGTTGTACAAGTTATGCCAGAAAAAAATGTAATTCTAATAAAAGGTGGAATACCTGGACCAGCTAAGAGTGTAGTTGTAATTAGAGATACAGTTAAAGGTTAAAAAATAATATTAGGAAAGGAGGATACAAATGCCTACAGTAGGATTATTTAATATAGAGGGTAATAAAGTAGGAGATGTTTCTTTAAATGAAAATATCTTTAATACTGAAGTAAATGAAGATGTGCTACATCATATAGTTGTGGCTCAGCTTTCAAATAAAAGACAAGGAACTCAATCAGCTAAGACTCGTTCAGAAGTTAGAGGTGGAGGAGCAAAGCCTTGGAGACAAAAAGGAACAGGAAGAGCAAGACATGGATCAATAAGATCACCACTATGGGTTGGCGGAGGAGTTGTTTTCCCAGCTAAACCAAGAAGCTACAGAGTTTCAGTTCCGAAATCAATGAAAAGAGTTGCTATGAAATCAGCTCTTACTAGTAAAGTTAATGGTGAAGATATTATTGTTTTAGAAGATTTAAACTTAGATACACCAAAAACTAAAACTTTAAAAAATATGCTTGACATGTTTGAAACAAATAAAGCATTAATTGTAACTTTAGAATCTAATTTAAATGTTTATAAATCAGGTAGAAATATCACTGGAGTTAAGGTAGTTCCAGTAAATAATATAAATGTATATGATTTATTAAAATATGACAAATTGATAATTACAAAGGATGCAGTATCTAAACTTGAGGAGGTGTACGCATAATGAAAAACCAAACATCTTATGACATCATAAGAAAGCCTGTAATAACTGAGAAATCAATGGAGGCAATGGGTGAGAAGAAGTACACATTTTTAGTTAATCCTAAAGCTAATAAATCTCAAATTAAAAGAGCCGTAGAAGAAATATTTGACGTTGACGTTAAAAGCGTAGCTACAATGAGATCCGAAGGTAAACTTAAAAGAATGGGAATGCATTTAGGAAGAAGAGCAAACACAAAGAAAGCTATCGTAACATTAACTGAGGATAGCGATTCTATAGAATTCTTCGAAGAAGTATAATTTTATAGAAATTAAATATTGGTTACTTAACCAGATAAGTTAAATAAGGAGGAATAATTCAATGGCTATTAAATCATATAAGCCAACTACGCCGTCCAATAGACATAAAACAGTAACAGATTATACAGGAATGACTGAAAACAAACCTGAGAAATCATTATTAGCACCAAAAAAGAGAGTTGCTGGAAGAAATGCACAAGGAAAAATTACTGTAAGACATCGTGGCGGTGGGGCTAAAAAGAAATATAGAATAATAGATTTTAAAAGAAATAAAGACGGAATACCAGCAAGAGTAGCGAAAATCGAA
>CAYPYI010000117.1:0-2807 GCA_964415085.1 uncultured Tissierellaceae bacterium | reverse complement strand
TTACACGTCGAGTACCAATGAATCTACTAAACTTTAATGGTTAAGGAGGGAAGTATAGTGCCAAGAAATAGACATTTATCAAGAAGAGGAGTACAACCAGATCCACTATATAATGACATTGTTATATCAAAATTAATAAACAATATCATGATAGACGGAAAAAAAGGTACTGCTCAAAAAATAGTGTATGGCGCATTAGAAATAGTAGCTGAACAAACAGGTGAGGATGCAATAGAAGTATTCAACCAAGCTATAAATAACATAATGCCAGTACTAGAAGTAAAAGGTAGAAGAATAGGTGGAGCAACTTATCAAGTGCCTATAGAAGTAAGACCAGAAAGAAGAGAAACACTAGGCTTAAGATGGTTAGTAAAATATTCCAGAGAAAGAGGAGAAAAAACTATGGTTGAGAGATTAGCCAAAGAAATCCTTGATGCAGCAAATGGAATGGGCGGTAGTGTTAGAAAGAAAGAAGAAGTTCATAAAATGGCAGAAGCTAATAAAGCTTTCGCACATTATAGATGGTAATTTTATAGTTCAATTACTAAATTGAATACAATGATAAGGGGGAAATATTGTGCCAAGAAAAGTTACGTTAGAGAAAACAAGAAATATAGGCATAATGGCTCACATCGACGCAGGTAAAACTACGACTACAGAAAGAATCTTGTTCTACACTGGTAAAATTCATAAAATAGGGGAAACACATGATGGTGGAGCTCAAATGGACTGGATGGAACAAGAACAAGAAAGAGGTATAACTATTACATCTGCAGCAACTACATGTATGTGGGATGGACACAGAGTTAACGTAATAGATACACCAGGACACGTGGATTTTACTGTTGAGGTAGAAAGATCTCTTAGAGTATTAGATGGTGCAGTAGCAGTATTTAATGCTAAAGATGGTGTAGAGCCACAGTCAGAAACAGTATGGAGACAAGCTGATAAATACGGAGTACCACGTTTAGCATTCATTAACAAAATGGATATAACAGGTGCAAACTATTTATATGCTATGAGTACTCTTAAAGATAGATTAAATACAAATCCAGTTACAATCCAATTACCTATAGGAGCAGAAGATGAGTTTGTTGGAATAATAGACTTATTTGAAATGAATGCAAGAATTCATAAAGATGACTTAGGTGAAGAAATTGAAATAACTGATATTCCAGAAGATTTAGTAGACTTAGCAAATGAATATAGAGAAATATTAGTTGAAAGTATCGCGGAACATGATGAAGATTTAATGATGAAATATCTTGAAGGTGAAGAAATAACTAAAGAAGAATTAATAAAATCAATGAGAAAAGCTACACTAGAACTAAAATTAGTTCCAGTATTATGTGGTTCAGCTTATAAAAATAAAGGTGTTCAACCATTATTAGATGCTATTATACATTTCTTACCATCACCACTTGATATACCATCAATAAAAGGTACAATTCCAGGAACTGATGTAGAAGAAGATAGACACGCAAGTGATGAAGAACCATTCTCAGCACTAGCATTTAAAATAGTTACGGATCCATATGTAGGTAAATTAGCTTACTTCAGAGTGTACTCAGGTACATTAGAATCAGGAAGTTATGTATTAAATGCTACAAATGGAAAAAGAGAAAGAGTTGGTCGTATACTTTTAATGCATGCTAACACTAGAGAAGAAATTGATAAAGTATATGCTGGAGATATAGTAGCTGCAGTAGGTCTTAAAGACACAGGAACAGGGGATACATTATGTGCAGAAAATGCACCAATAATTCTTGAAACAATGGAATTCCCAGAACCAGTAATACACGTTGCTATAGAGCCAAAAAGTAAAGCAGACCAAGATAAATTAGGAGAATCTTTAGCAAGACTTGCAGAAGAAGATCCAACATTTAGAGCATACACTGATGAAGAAACAGGACAAACTATAATCGCTGGTATGGGTGAATTACACTTAGACGTTATAGTTAACAGATTGTTAAAAGAATTCAGAGTAGAAGCTAACGTAGGTAACCCACAAGTTGCTTACAAAGAGTCTATTACTAAAGAAGCAGAAGCAGAAGGTAAATATATTAGACAATCAGGTGGACGTGGACAATACGGTCATGTTAACATTAAGATCGAACCACAAGAACCAGGTAAAGGATATGAATTTGTCAACAAAGTTGTTGGTGGAGCTATTCCTAGAGAATATATTAACTCAGTTGATGCTGGTATCCAAGAAGCTATGCAATCAGGTATCTTAGCTGGATTCCCAGTACTAGATTTAAAAGTAACATTATTTGATGGTTCATACCATGATACTGACTCTTCAGAAATGGCGTTCAAAATCGCTGGTTCATTAGCATTCAAGGATGCTATGGCTAAAGCAGGACCTGCATTATTAGAACCATTAATGAAAGTTGAAGTAACAGTTCCTGAAGAATACATGGGAGATGTTATGGGAGATATCAACGGTAGAAGAGGTAGAATAGAAGGAATGGATGCTAAAGACGGAGTACAAGTAATTGATGCGTACGTACCATTAGCTGAAATGTTTGGATATGCTACTGATTTACGTTCAAATACACAAGGTAGAGGAATCTACTCAATGGAGTTTGACCATTATGGTGAAGTTCCAAAAAGTATTTCTAAGGAAATAATGGGAGAAAACTAATTTATTTAAATTTAATATAATATATTTTGAAGATAGTTAATTAAATTAAAATTATTAAGGAGGAAGTCAAAAATGGCTAAGGAAAAATTTGAAAGAACGAAACCACATGTTAATATAGGAACTATAGGTCACGTTGACCATGGTAAAACAACATTAACAG
>CAYPYI010000116.1:0-2862 GCA_964415085.1 uncultured Tissierellaceae bacterium | reverse complement strand
GCATTAGCAATAATACTACCTATAGCTATAAGTGTAGCACATGATAGTAATCAATCTCCGAGTAAGTTTTTAATGCCTGTAGCATTTGCTTCACTATTAGGAGGTATGATGACTAGTATTGGTACTCCACCAAACTTAATAGTTTCAAGCTATAGAGTGCAAATGGGTTATGAGCCATTTGAATTTTTTGCATTTGCCCCAGTAGGTGTTGTAATAGTTGTTTTAGGCATATTATTCATAACACTAATTGGTTGGAAATTAATTCCCGTAAGAAAAGGTGCTCAAGATGAGTCTTTATTTAACACGGATGATTATCTTTCAGAGGTAGTTGTTACTAGTGATTCTAAGGTTGTAGGAAAGAGTTTAATGGACTTATACCAAAACTACAAACTTGAGATAGAGGTATTAAGTATATTAAGAAATGAACAGAAAATAGTAGCTCCTAGAGCATTGGAACAGCTTTTGGAAGGAGATGTATTGATAATTAAGGCTAATACATCAGAACTTAGTAATCTGATTGAAAAAACAGGACTAAAGTTAAAGGGTGCAAAATTAAATTTTTTAACTTCAGAACCATATTTAAAATCAGATAGTATTGAGCTTGTTGAAGTAGTTTTAAGAGGAGATTCTTTATTAATTGGTAGAACGGCTATAGAAACAAAGCTTAGAAATAGATTTAATGTAAATTTAGTTGCAGTATCTAGAAAAGGTGTATCATCCTTTGAAAGGTTAAAATCATTTAGATTTAGACCAGGGGATATTCTATTAATACAAGTTCCTGTTAGCCTTTTACAAGATACTTACTCAAAATTAGGGTGTTTGCCTTTGGCAGAAAGAGATATTCAAATTAATACAGATAAAACTATAGGAAAACAAGTTATTTCACTAGGATTATTTGCATTTGCAATAATCATGACAACTCTTGGGATAGTACCTGTTCAACTTGCCTTTGCAACAACGGCAGTAACATTAGTTTTTATAAAGATTATTACACCGAGAGAGTTTTATAGAGCTATTGAGTGGCCAACCATAATAATGCTAGGCTCATTACTACCACTAGGAGATGCTTTTCAAAGTAGTGGGGGATCTGATACAATAGCAAATTTATTAATAAATATATCACAGTTTTTACCACCGTGGTCAATGGTAGTTGTTACAATGATAATGACGATGATATTAACGAACCTTATCGGTAACTCAGCATCTGCAGTTTTAATGGCACCTATAGCAGTTAGTTTATCAATGTTTATGAATGTGTCACCAGATTCGTTATTAATGGCTGTTGCAATTGGATCATCATCAGCACTTCTAACACCAATAGGCCATCAATCAAATATGCTTGTTATGGGGCCAGGTGGATATAAATTTACAGATTATTGGAAGTTAGGACTTCCTTTATCACTTATAGTTTTAGTAGCAGGTACAGGATTAATATTAAGATTCTGGCCATTATAGTATTTTATTAATTATTTTAGGAGGGTAAAATGTTAAAAAAACATGATGAATTAGAAATAACAGTAGATGAAGTAAAATTCCCTAACATAGGAATTGTTTCTACTTTCGATAAAGAATTAAGAATAAAGGGTTTAATAAAGGGAGAAAAAGCAAAAGTAAGAGTTTCTAAAAAAAGAAAGAATCACTATGAAGCTAAGGTAATTGAATTAATTGACAAATCTCCACTTGAAATAAATACTCCTTGTGATCACTTTGGAATTTGTGGAGGATGTAGTTATCAAACTTTAAATTATGAAGATGAGCTTCAATATAAATTAGACCAAGTTTATAGATTATTTGAAACTAATGAAATAAAAATAAATAAAGATGAATTGGATATAATTCCAAGTCCTATAATTACAGGTTATAGAAATAAAATGGAATTTACATTTGGAGATGAATATAAAGATGGTCCACTATCTTTGGGTATGCATAGAAAAAATAGTTTTTATGAAATAGAAACAGTGAGAGATTGTAATATATGTGATGAAGATTTTACAAAAATCCTAACAAGTGTATTAGATAATTTTAGGGATAAAAACTATACTTTCTATCATAAGAAAAGACATATTGGTTTACTTAGGAATTTAGTTATAAGAAAGGCTTTATCAACTAACGAAATAATGATTAATATTGTAACTACAAGTAAAGAAAAATTTGATAGTGAAGAATTCGTTGAATTAATATTAGAGTTAGATTTAAAAGGTGAGGTAGTAAGTATACTTCATTCAATAAATGATGGTGTGGCAGATATTGTAAGAGCTGATGAATTATTTTTGCTATATGGAAGAGAATATATAACAGAAAAAATATGTGATTTAGAATTTAAAATATCTCCATTTTCTTTCTTTCAAACAAATACATTTGGAGCTGAAGTTTTATATAATACAGCTAAGGAATTTATGGGAGATATTTCAAATAAAACCGTATTTGATTTATACTCTGGAACAGGAACTATAGCTCAAATAATGGCAAAATCAGCTAAAGAAGTTGTTGCAGTTGAAATAGTTGATGAAGCTGTAGATAAGGCTATTGAAAATGCTAAGTTAAATAATATAGAAAATATTAAGTTTAATAAAGGTGATGTTTTTAAAGTTCTAGATGAGATTAATGTAAAACCAGATTTAATTGTAATAGATCCACCAAGACCTGGCTTAGAAAAAGCAACTCAGAAAATATTAGATTATAATCCAAAAGAATTTTTATATATTTCTTGTAATCCTGTTACATTAGTTAATGATTTAAAAGTATTTTTACAAAATGATTACTTGATTAATAAAATTATATTAGTAGATCAATTTCCAAGAACACCTCACGTTGAGAGTATAATTCTGATGACGTATTGTGGTTCAAAGGAAAAATAATAGG
>CAYPYI010000115.1:0-2874 GCA_964415085.1 uncultured Tissierellaceae bacterium | reverse complement strand
ATTAATAGGAAAATTAGCTAGAAACAAGATGGAAGATGAAATATTTAAAAAATATAAAATAATAGAAAAAATAAAACTAGATCTAATAAAAGCAAATGCTAAAATATCATTAATGAGTGGAAGTGGGTCAAGTGTATTTGGTATATTTGAAGATGAGGAATCAATGGATAAGGCTAAGGAAAAAATAGAAAAATATACAAATTTTGTTGTAAAAACAAAAACAATTTAAAAGATTAGAAAGAGGGAAACTATGATTTTAGTATCAATACTTATAATGATAAAAATGATTTTATTCTTATCAGGAACACTGGTAGAACATGATGCATTTTTAGTGTTTTTAGTAACAACAGGTTTTAGTATGATAGTAGTATTTTTAATATCTCTAAGTAATTTAAAGGAAAAGACTAAGAATATACTCTTATCTATAGTATATTCACTAATATCCATAGTAATGTTAATAGATGTTGTACATTATTCTTACTTTGGAGCATTACCATCAGTAAAGATGCTAACACAAGCAGGACAATTAACAGATGTATTAGATAGTGTGGCATCACTTTTAACATTTAGGAATTTACTTTTTATAATAGATATTCCATTTGTAATATATTACTTATTTAGAGGAGACAGAATTAAAGAAATAAATTTATGCGATAAATTAAAAAAGAAAGCACCACTTGGAGTACTAGCAGTATTATCCATATCTCTATTTGTTGCAATAAATAGTGGAAAGGTAAGTTCTTTAAAAACACAAGAACCTTTTTTCTTTCACTATGTAGATATAAAAAATACATTAAAGGGAATAGATGAATATTCTGGCATGGATTTAGATGAAAACTTAAAAAATCAAAAAGAACTGGTTGAAGATGTATTAAAAAGAAGTGAGTTTAAAGAAGGTTATCTAACTGGTATAGCTAAAGATAAAAATCTAATAGTTCTTCAAGTAGAAGCTTTACAAAACTTTGTAATAGGACTTGAATATGAAAATCAAGAAGTTACACCTAATTTAAATAAGCTTATAAAAGATAAATCAAGTATATATTATGATAATTACTTCCAACTTTTAGGAAGAGGAAATACATCAGATGCAGAATTTGTAACAAATAATAGTTTACATCCATCTATGGAAACCCCGACTTATGATAGATATGCTGATAATACATTTTATGGGCTACCATGGGTATTAAGAGATAATGGATATAGCG
Organism: uncultured Tissierellaceae bacterium; assembly: GCA_964415085.1. GTDB lineage: Bacteria > Bacillota > Clostridia > Tissierellales > Tissierellaceae > CAYPYI01. The sequence goes on along the minus strand of CAYPYI010000115.1, from coordinate 1,669 downwards.
TATGGGCTTTTCATGGGTATAAAAAAGATTTCTGGAGTAGATCAAAAGCATATCCAAACCAAGGTTATGAAAGATTTATATCTGAAGAGGACTTTGACTTTACAGATGAAGATGTAATAGGACTTGGTATTAGTGATGAGTTATTCTTTGAGCAAACAATAGACTACTTAAAAGAGTTAGATCAAATAGATGATAATCCATTTTATGCTTTTGTTGTTTCTCTAACTAGTCATAATCCATTTGATATGCCAAAAGAATATCATGTACTTGATATAAAGAAAGAACATGAAGGAACAATTCTAGGAGACTATCTTCAATCAATTCACTATACAGATAAATATATAGGTGAATTTATTGAAATGTTAAAAGAAGAAGGCCTATATGATGATACTGTAATAGCAATTTATGGAGATCATTTTGCAATACAAAATACATCTTCTGATGTAGAAAAAGTAATGAATGACTTCTTCGGTGGAAAATATTATTTTGATGATATTATGAATATTCCTTTAATAATACACGTTCCAGGAGAAGATATAAATCACACAAATTCAAAAATAGGAAGTCAGTTAGACTTTTTCCCAACAATTTTAAATATATTAGGATATGAAAATGAAAAGGGAATAGTTTTTGGAAGAGACTTAAATAACTATGATGGCTATAACAATATAAAACCTCAAACAATAATGAGAAAAGGTTCATTTATTGATGAAGATGTTATCTTTGTAATGAGTAGAACAGAAATATTTGAGCAGTGTAGAGTATATGATAGATATACAAAAGAAGAACTTGATATAGAAGATTATAGACATATTTATGATAATGTAATTGCTGAGATTAATCTTTCGAATATAATATTAAAAAATGATTTAATAAAAACATATATGGAAAACAACGGAAAATTAGATATAGAAGATGTTGAAAAAACTAATTTTAAACAAGTAGAAAAAATTACTCCTTCAAATGCTAAAAATATGGAAGAGTTAGAAGAAGAAATAGAAGAATCTGTTGTAAAGATTAATTTAACTAGGAAAAAAGATGAAGATATATATATAAATGATTTATTTAAATTTGAAGAGTTAGCTAATTGGAATGAAGATAAAGAAGATGTAACAATTCTTTTATCAACAACACATGATAATTTAAATGAAATATATAATAGGGCTAAATTTTTAAATCCAGATAGTAGAAAAGATTATTTAGTAGAGATAAATGATTTTGAATCACACTATTTTGTAACACAATATGGATATGAGAACTTAATTCTTAATATATTAGATAAAGATTACACAACAGATGAAATATTAGACTTTACCAAAGTACACTTTCTTTATGGAATAATTCTAGATCAGTCTCTTTTCGAAGAAGACTTTATAAAGGAATTAACTCTAAAAGGAATAAATGTATATACAATGGATGAAGATGAGATAGTATTATATTAACTAAATTTAAATTAAATATTTTGAAAATAAAATTTAAATTAGGTGAATATATTAAAAATATATTATGATATAATATGAATATGAACAAAAACTTAAATAAGTTTTTAGCGAGAAGGTGCTAGCACCTGCTCGTATTTTATTTTAGAATAAGTAGGGCTGTTTCGCAAAGAAAAGTCCATAAAGCAAAACAGGTCAAAGAGTGATGTGAACCCTATAATCCGGACTTT
>CAYPYI010000114.1:0-2909 GCA_964415085.1 uncultured Tissierellaceae bacterium | reverse complement strand
TTATAGGGTCATTGATGATAATAATTGGTGTTGTAGGAGTAAACTTTTTAAAAGAAAAATAGTATTAATCCAATATATAAATAAAATTATATATTGGATTTTTTTATATTAAAAAAAATATAAACTTTACAATAAGGGTAAGTGTTTAATGGAAAATATTTTAATTACAATAGTAGACTATATAATAAGTAAGAATTTTATTCATTATACTTTAGAAAGCTCATCAAGGTAAGTTTTAAGATTAAAAGTCACGGTAAGATTAAAACAAAATATTTGAAATGGGTATTTAATGAAGAACATGCTATTAGAAAAAATTGAAAATAGAAGTGCAAAAATAGGGATTTTAGGTTTAGGATATGTTGGTCTTCCAAATTTAGTTAATCATGTAGAAAAAGGCTATCATGTTACAGGATATGATGTAGATTTAAATAAAGTAGAAAATATCAATAATAAAAAATCATACATAGAAGATATATCTTCAGAATTATTAGAAAAAAATAAAGATAAATTTCATGCAACAAATGATTTTAATTCACTTAAAGATATGGACATTATATTCATAGATGTTCCAACTCCAATTCTACTTGATAAAACACCTGATTATAAATATGTTCAAGTTGCATGTGAAGATGTAATTAATAACAGTAGAAAAGGTAAGTTAATAATATTAGAAAGTACAGTATCCCCAGGAACTACATATAAATATCTTGTAAAAAAGTTAAGTAATAAAGGATATGTTGTTGGCGATGATATATTTGTTGGCTATTCACCTGAAAGAATTGATCCTGGAAATAAAAAGTTTAACTTTTCAGAGATAATAAGAATAGTTTCAGGGTATAGTGATAATTGTTTAGAACTTATGGAGGATTTGTTTGAAGATAAATCTCATCCTGTAAGTAAGCTGGAGGTAGCTGAACTTACAAAACTTTATGAAAATGCATTTAGATTTATAAATATAGCTTTTGCAGATGAGGTAAGTAAATTAACAAATAAGATGGGAATATCATTTGATGAAGTAGTAAATGCAGCAGATTCAAAACAATATGGATTTATGAAATTTACTCCAAGTTATAAAATTGGAGGACATTGTATCCCAGTGGACCCTTTTTATATGTTAGATTATGCATATAGTTTAGGAGTGAGCTTAAATACTATAGTAGAAGCTGGAAATATAAATGACAGTATGATTTATGGATTGATTAGTAAGATAGATGACTATATAGAGGAAAGTGGAAAAATAGATATAAAAATAGATCTAATAGGTGCATCTTATAAAGCTAACATAAAAGATCCAAGAATGGCTGTTGCAAATGAACTATCAGATAGATTAATTGAAAAAGAAATAGTGTTTGATATTTTTGATAATTTAGATGAAAGTATGAAAATAGGTAGATTTAAAAGAAGTATTAACAAAATAGATTATGATAAAATTAATAAGTACGATTTAGCAGTAATTCTTCAAGAACATAATTATATTGATTTTAATAAGATAAAAATAGATAAAATTTATGCTACTAGATTTTAATAAAGGAGAGAACTATGAGAAAAGATAATAAGGTATTTTTAATATCACTAACAATATTAATATTATTAGGCATTGGTGTAACTATTATCTTTAGACAAGTTTTATTTCCCTTCGATAAAAATATTTATCTTATAGCATGGATAGTTGCTTATATGTTTTTAATTATACAACTTTATTATGTACCAACTTCTTATAGTATAAATACTAATGTTAGCAGTAAACACAGAATAAACGCAATAATTTCATCATATAATGAAGATGAAAAAAATCTAAAAGATACAATTAATTCAATATTAAATCAGGATTACCCAGTTCAGAAAATATATGTAATAGATGATGGATCAAAAATACCTGTAAAACAGTTTGAACATCCTAAAATTATATGGTTAAGGGAAGAAAACTCAGGAAAAAGATATGCACAAAAACTTGCCATAGATATGATGGAAGAAGATGAAGTAGATTTTATACTTACGGTAGATTCAGATTCTGTATTAGAGAAAAAAGCTACTAAAAAAATGATAGAAGAATTCGAAAGAAGTAAATCCTTAATGGGAATAACTGGACTTGTATTAACTAGTAATTTTAGAGATAATATATTAACTAGAATAGTAGACTTAAACATAGCAATATCATGTGTTGTATCAAGACCTGTAAGATCAAGATTTGGATCTTTAGAAACTACAACTGGGGCTTTATCAATGTATAGAAAAGAAATTTTATTTGATAATATAGAAAATTATGTTAAAAGTGGAACATATAGTGACGATAGACAACTTTGCTTTTATTGTTTACTAAAAGGAGATGTAATATCCCTATCAGACTTAATAGTTAATTCAAATATGCCAAATACATTTAAAGGTGTAGTTAAACAAAGAATAAGATGGTCAAAAGGAAGTTGGAGATTCTTTCCAAAACAAATGATTAAATTACCTCCAAAGAAAAAAATATTCCCAATACTATCAATGATAGAAACACTTTTAATATTAATATTTTTTACATTTATCATTCTTTCAATATATTACAAGCATTATATAGGAATTTTTCATTATGTGATAATTAGATACATGGTTAGATTGTCAGAAGCTGTTTTATATGTAGGAAATGAAAAAAGAATGAGTAAAATGGAGAAAATATTTACACTAATAGTAATCACACCTCTTGAAATATTATTTACTATGTTTATCCTATCACCTATAAAATATATATCTTTGTTTTATTTGAAAGATGATAAGTGGATGACAAGATAGATATATTATATATAATATATTTATTATAGTTAGAATAATATATGATATATTATTATTAAGATAATAAATATAGAAATATTAAAGGGGGATATAATGAAATATAATTTTGATGAAGTGATAAACAGAGAAAAAACAGG
>CAYPYI010000113.1:0-2960 GCA_964415085.1 uncultured Tissierellaceae bacterium | reverse complement strand
ACCTACCTTTAAGAATTTTTTACCTAAAATACAAAAATAAATGTATTAAATTATTGAATTTTTATCTATATAATTATATGTAAATATAATATAACAATTTAAAGAAAGTTGCTGAGTATACATTTAGACAACTTTTTTCTATTTGAAAAAATATTCGCATTTAATATAGATTTTATATCTGTTATTATTAATATAAGATGTTCTCTTTTTATTTTAAAATTGGATTTTAAGCAAATAAGTTGAAGTGAGATAGTATCTACTACTTAAAAAAGGACCCTATATAAGTATATATGTTTGCTATGATAAAATTTTGTTTAAATTAATTAGGGAATAGATCATAAAATACCAGAAAATTAATAGAAAATCTAGCTTAAATTTAGTAAAATAAAAATTTTGGGGGGATTATTATGAACATATCATTATATAAAATAGAAGAAGTAGAGGTGATTTGTTTTATATTAAACGATACATATAACTATACTATTTGGTATAGTGATGATTTTAGTAATAGGTTTGTATTAGAAAATCATAGATTATTAGTTTATAAAACAAAGGAAGAAGTTGAGGATAATATTCCATATATAGCAGAAGAAATTGATTTTTCAATATTTAACTTAGATGAATTTTCAAAATTTGAAGAGGAAAATATTGACTGCGAATCTTCAGAAATTATCGATTTCTTTAATATAGTTATGGATATTACCAACACTTTAAATATTAATTATGTAGCAGAAGAAGATAAAGAATTAGTAGAAAGACTTTATGATAAATTGTTTTATGGTAATGAAATAGTATCATCAGATAATATAACTTTGAGTATAGGAAATAAATTTAATTTAAATTTCGAAGAAGAACTAATGCTTAAAAATCTTATAAAAAGAGGTTTAGAATTAATAATAAATTTGTTAAGTTAATTTATATAAAATAGATAATAGTAATACTGATAAAATTAGGAATATAAAGAAGGTGAAAAATGGCTAGACCAAAATCTAAGAAAGAATTGTTAAAATTAGCACAAGATAATTTTGAAAGAATGATAAATCTTGTTGATAGCCTAACATATGAACAAAAAATTAATGAGTTTATTTTTGAAGATAGGGATAGAAATATAAAAGATATATATATTCATCTTTATGAATGGCATATGTTACTTATAAATTGGATTAGAAGTAATCAAGAGTCTAAGGATAAGAGCTTTTTACCTGAAGGATATAATTGGAAAACTTATCCTCAGATGAATGAGATGTTTACTAAAAAACATATAAACACTAAATATGAGGAATCTTTGTATTTATTAAAAAATTCTCATAAAGAAGTAATGATGATTATAAAAGAATTTAGTGAGGAAGAACTGTTTACTAAGAAATATTATAAGTGGACAAATACTACATCACTAGCAAGTTATATAATTTCATCAACTAGTAGCCATTATGATTGGGCTATAAAGAAAATAAAAAAATATATAAGAAGTATTAAATAATTAAAATAACACCCGATAGTTTATAAAACCATCAGGTGTTATTTTTTATGAAAACTCTTTAGATCTATGACATGCAACAAAATGATTTTCCCTGAGCTCTTCTAGTTTAGGAGTTACTTTATTACAAATATCAACTGCATACTCACATCTAGAATAGAACCTACAGCCTTCAGGTGGATCAATTGGAGATGGAACATCTCCTTTTAGCATTATCCTATGCCTTTGTTTTTGAAGGCTAGGATCAGGTATAGGTATAGCAGAAAGAAGAGCTTTGGTATAAGGATGAATAGGCTCTTCATATACATTATCTGAGCTGGATAATTCTACTAGATGACCTAAATACATTACAGCAACACGATCTGAAATATATCTTACCATAGATAAATCATGTGCTATAAATAAGTAAGTTAAGCCAAGTTTGTTTTGTAGTTCCTTAAGCAAATTAACAACTTGGGCTTGAATAGATACATCAAGTGCAGAAATAGGCTCATCACATACTATAAATTGGGGGTTTAAAGCAAGTGCTCTAGCTATACCAACCCTTTGTCTTTGACCACCGGAAAATTCATGTGGGAATCTAAGAGCATGTTCTTCATTTAAGCCAACTAAGTCTAATAACTCTAAAACTCTCTTATATTGATCCTTTTTATTTTTATATACCTTATGAATTTCTAAAGGTTCAGAAATAATTTCTTCTACTGTCATTCTAGGGTTTAGAGAAGCATAAGGATCTTGAAATATTATTTGAAAGTTTTTTCTAGCATCTTGTAATTTTTTATTATTCAAATTGTATATATTTTCTCCATTAAAAAAAAGTTCACCATCAGTTGGTTCGTAGAGTCTAATAATAGTTCTTCCAACAGTTGATTTGCCACATCCAGACTCGCCAACTAAACCAAAAGTCTCACCTTCATAAATGTCAAAATTTATTCCATCAACAGCTTTTAATGTTCCACCTGATACATTAAAATATTTTGTTATATTTCTAGCTGAAATTAAAGGTTTATTCATCTTAATTACCTCCATTTTGAGCATATGGATGATTTAAAAAGCATCTACTTTCATGAGTTGTAGAATGACTATTAAAATCAGGCATATGTTCTTTACAAATTAGCATTGCTTTATCACATCTATCATAAAAAGAACATCCCTTTGGTGGTATATACAAATCTGGAGGAGAGCCTTCTATGGAATGTAATGGTTCATCTTTCTTCATATCAGGTCTTGGTACAGATAATAAAAGTTTTTTAGTATATGGATGCTTGGGATTATTAAAAATCTCATCAGCTGTCCCTTTTTCAAGAATTTGACCAGCATACATAACAACAATATTATCACACATATCAGCAACTACACCCAAATCATGAGTGATCATAATAATTGCCATACCAAATTTGTTCTGTATATCTTTCATTAGTTCTAATATTTGAGCTTGAACTGTAACATCAAGAGCAGTAGTTGGTTCGTCGGCGATTAGCAA
>CAYPYI010000112.1:0-3033 GCA_964415085.1 uncultured Tissierellaceae bacterium | reverse complement strand
ATACCTATATGATACAGACTCACCATCTTTTGTTTTAAAATGCATCTCTTGTGGCGATCCTTCTTGTGCATCATTATGTGTAAAGGCACTTCTATTTGTATAAGGGATAACATAAGCGGTACCTTCTTCTATTTTTGCATTTTGTATGAACAATATCGCACTTAAATGTGAAGATGGTTCATTTGGATGAGTTCCTCCTAATATTAATACTTTTCCGCCAGGTTTCTCGCCTTTCATAACATATATAGGAGTATCTCCAGGAGTACCTTCTAAACCATCAAAGTATTCTGATAGCATAACCTTTTCTGTTACACCTGGCCCAGATGTTATTTCTGGAAGATTATGCATTTCTTTAAAATTTGATCCGGTTATAAATGCTATCACTAGAGCAACAGCAAGTAATATTAACCCAGTAATGTGTTTTCTTTTCATAATTACTCCTTTCTTATTTTACTTTATCATTAATATCCTCAAAACTAGTGGTATAACAACAATCGCTGCATTGGCTTGTTCCTCCACTTTATCTTCGGTGAATAAATTCCATAAAGTAAGTAATAAAATAAACAGTACTAATATCCTATAAATTAATGTTATCATTTTTACCTCCTATTTTATAAAAGTATGGATGCTAACTGTGGTGAGAAAATAATAAATATTATACTCCATATAATCATAAGAACAATAGGCACCGTACATTTCTTTAGAACTGGTCTATAATCGTCTAATTCTAATACTTTCGCAGCAAATATTCCCGCTAATGCTGTAGGCGGTACCATGTCACCAACACCTGCTAAAAGTGAAATGGCTGCTGCTGTTATTATCTGATCTTTAGCCATAAATGCTAATAAGAAAGGTACACCTAATACTGATGCTGCTCCAAATGATGATACTGCACCAAATAATGGTATGGAAACAGCCATAGCTAAATATCTAAGAGCATCAGGTAAACTAATACAAGCTGTTACTATTAACCCTCTAACACCTGTCAATGTCATAACTTGTATAAACATTCCTACACCCATTAAAATTCCTAGCACTGGTAAAACATCATTTATAGCTTCTTTTGATTCTTTTAAAAAATCTATTTTATATCCTGTAAATAACCCTACAATTGCTGATAATAAAAACACCATTGGCATTCCTATATCAGGTATAGCTGGTATAACTTTATTAATTACCATAAGTACAACTGCTAATATAATTGGTATATATACTTTGAAACCAAATTGTTCTCTTGAATCAAAGTTAAGTTCTTCTTTTATTATCTCGTAGTCAATATCCTTTGCATATTTATATCCAAAGAATAAAACTGTAAATATTGCTAATGGAAATGTTAGTAATGCTAAAGGTAATTCAAACCCAACATACGGTATATCTATTCCTCCTCCAATTATCATAGCTGGAATATTGATTGGTGGGGCAATCATACCTAATATACCACCCATAGCTAGAATAGCTGCTGCTTCTATTCTTGGAATTCCCATTAATAATAATACTGGTGCCATTATTGATCCTGCTGATAAAACTGATGCTGTTGATGATCCTGTTATCATACCTGGAAACATTATTACAAGCATAATTAAACAAAGCAAGATTGCTGGCTTTTTATGAAATTTTTCTATTATCAATGATGATATTGCATCTAAACCACCTGATTTTTGAATAACCTTCATAAAAATCATAGCACAAGAGATTACCAATATTGTATCAACATATGAAAACGTTCCCTCAACCAAGTGTCTCAATGCTAGGCCTTCTTTACCTATTAGGGCCCCAACTATTGAAGAGAATATCATTGCTAAACTAACTGGTAATTTAAGTACAGCCGCTGATATTAAAAATACAGCTATCATTGCTAAAAATATAATTAATTCAATACTCATATCATCCCCCCTACTTATATTAAATTTATTAGTCTTTAAAATTAAAGCAGGAGTAAATACCCTGCTTATATAATTTATTCAAATAATTTATTTAATGAATCTATTGTATCTGCTATAGAATCTATTAATTCTATTTCTATACCTTCATCATTTGCTAAATCGGACATCATTCCATCCTGATCTCCTGATTTAACTACAATAGCATAATCAGCTTTTTCAAAACTTGGTTTTATAAATTTATCAGATAATTCTCCCCTTCTTGCTTCTCCACCGATATGAATAGCTACTATAGTAAGCCCTTCATCATCTGCTGCACTAATCAATTCTTCCACTCTACTTAGTTCTGCATTAGCATCGATTCCAGCAGCTCCCAAACCTTTTGAAGATCCTCCTACTGCTAATATTAATGTCTTTGCATCTCCTAAGTCTTTTGATGTTGCAAGATTATTGGATGTAAAATCAAGTTCATTTTTTGTTAGCATTGTTTTAATCATTTCAACATCTGCACTCTGTCCCACTGAAGTTAGTAAAATTGGTTCCTCTGCATTTACTTCTACAACTTCCTTAGGCTCTTCGCTATTTCCTTTAGCTCCACCATCTCCATCTGGCACTTGTGTTTCATTATCTCCACCACCACAAGCTACTAAACCTAAACTTAATACTAAAATTAATATTAACATAACACTCATTCTTTTTTTCATACTATCCCTCCATTTTATTTTATAAATAAAATATCTAACATAATAAGTTATTTGGTGCATACGTTTTCCTTTTAGCTATTTAAACTGGTAAAATTATCCTTATAACTTATTATATAGTAACATTTCCTCTTTTTATATTTTTTCTCATATTTCTCTGAGAAATATAAATATTATTTAACAAGTAAGATTCATTTATTTATTTTAACATCTCTTATAATATCATTTACCCTCGACATATTCGGTATAAACAAGTGACTATCTAAAAGAAACCATTTCACAGGATATTATTATTATATTTATTGTTTTTTAAAATATAATGGGGCTGTTTCAAAATGAAAAGCCCATAAAGTAAAACAGGTCAAAGAGTGATGTTACCCCCTAAATCCGGACACGGATTTAGGGGGTTTTATCATGTCAAAATATTCATTTGAATTTAAGTTAGAGTTAGT
>CAYPYI010000111.1:0-3157 GCA_964415085.1 uncultured Tissierellaceae bacterium | reverse complement strand
TGTTTTCCCCCACTTCACACCGTGCATGCGACTTTCACCGCACACGGCGTTCCATCGTAAATAGTAGTCTACGGTAAACTACTTTCGAATAATGTCAGAAATCTTCATCTTCTATAATTCTTATTGGTTCGTAATATAGTAATCAATGTCATGAAAATTATTGGGGAATAGATGTATTTCAGTTCCTGTTTTGATTTCATCAACACCAATCATACTGTTCCACTTTATTATCTTATAAGTTAGCGATGTGTAGGTCGTTGTTCCTCCGTCTTTATAGACGATTCGTATTGGAAAAAGAAGAATAACGGCTATCACTAACACTATTAGAAGTCTAATATTTTTTCTCTTCATAGTTTTTTTCCTCCTTCCTTGGATTATATATAATATTCATTATATAATCGTATTGAAAGAATACAACTATTGATGAGTTAGAAGATGAATTTTAGTTTAATTTCTTGCGATATTTTGCAAGGTTTTTCATTGTTTTTTCTGACAGACCTTCTGGCTCTGAATTATTATGAATTAAATCGTGACAATACTGATGAACGGTTATTAGGTTTATAACCTTGTTTATCAGATTTATTGGTAACTTCTTATTGACATGGTGGAATCTTGCTTCATTAGGTTCAACATATCCCCCACAAATCTTGCACTTTCCCCTGTCTCTATTATATGTGTATGGTCTATTCATAAAGTATTCGAAGTTGTATAAAGGACTTTTGCTCATTCGTATGAATAATGCATGTGCTGTTGAGTTTACTTCATCAGTTCGCACTCTTAGCCCTTTTCTTCTCATTCTTTTATTATAAAGTTCTCTTCCTTCAGGTGTATATGGTGTTTCACCTTGATTTTTTTGCACTGGATTTTCCCATTTCGCAAAGTTTATATCAGTGACTCCTATATACATATCCTTATATTTGATTGCTGGTATATTTGCTTTATGCCCATAATGCAATCCAATTAGATTTGATACTTCATTCGCTCTAATCCATTGACCTCCATAGCGTTTTAGTGATTTATATGCTGTGTATTTTAATAACCAAGCATATTTCCTTATAACCACGCTAATTTGGTCACACATACTGTAGTAATTGATAAGTCCTACTATTATTGAATTCACCCTTGTGATATTTTGTATAAGTCTATCTTTATCTAATGTAGAAGTCTTTCTAACATAGAATATTTCTCGACTTAAATTTTTCATCTTTCGCTGAAATCTTTCTCGTTCGGGTGATACCTTATTAACCCATCTGCCATTTTTCTTGACCATTCGTATTTCCACACCTAAGAACTTAATAGGCTTGATACGAACATTTGTAATTAATGTCTTTTCTTCTGAAAGTTCGAGTTTTAAGGTTTCTTTAAGATACCTCTTTGCTTTATATTTCAGTCTTTCTGCATCTTCTTGGTTATCAGTTAGAATAACCCAGTCATCTGCATATCTGACATAATAACAGGTTTTGAGATTGCTGTGATTTCTCATTGCTGATAATTCACCATCTCGTCTTGATTTTGGCTTTCTGAGTTTTTTCCTCTCAAAATCCCCAGTCATATAGTTATCGAAACGATTGAGGTAGATGTTTGCAAGTAATGGTGAAATTATTCCACCTTGTGGTGTTCCTAATTCACTTCTACTGCATTCTTCCATAACTCCTGCTTTTAGCATTTGTTTGATAATACTCAACACTCTCTTGTCCCTGATTCCAAGGTTCCATAGGCTCTTAATCATTACATTGTGGTCAATGTTATCAAAGAAACCTTTTATGTCCCCTTCTACTACCCAGCAACATTTTGCGTGAAAGTTTATGTGCTTTATTCTCGCCACTGCCATATCCGCTGACCTCATAGGTCTGAAACCATATGAGTGTTCAAAGAATTGAGCTTCAGCAATTGGTTCAATTACATTTCTAACACATTCTTGTATTATCCTATCGATAATTGTGGGAATTCCAAGTGGTCTCTTTTCAGACTTACCTGGTTTGGGAATCCATACTCTTCGCACCATGTTAGGATTATAGTTATATAATTTAGTTCTTACTATTTCTATAACCTCATCATAACCCTTTTTTAAATAATCATCTATATCTTCATCATCAACACCAGAAGTATGACTTCCTTTATTGCTTTTGATTTTATGAATCGATGTTATTATATTAGGTTCAGATGCTATAATTTCTAAAATTCCCATGAAGTTACTTTCATTGTCATTATCATAATTTTTCTTTGCCGTCAAATAAATGTCTTGTAAGAGTTTATTAAGTTCAGCCTCATTAGACGGAACCTTGTTAAGTTTTGTCCCCATGGCATCACCTCCGTGATACTTTTGGTTAGTTCGTTTCGCTCAACGGCTACCTTAACAATTAAACTATTCTTACATTATTCTATTTACGACTATGGGCCTTCGCATCCATAGGCATTACCCTACTTCATCGCTACTACGCCCTGCTGTCCCTTGAATTCACAGGTCATTTCCTACACTGTTAGAAACATCGGTACTTAATTACCTTAACATTTTCTTTCAAGGTTCAATTGTTCCATTAGTTTTATCCTTTATTATAGTAACTTAGCTTCTGCCTTTAACCCGCTGACCGTTCTTTTTCCCGCTGTCGACTGGAATAAGAACTAATATCATCTGTGTGATAAGAATAGTAATAACAATGGACAATATCATTACTACGGTCAGTACCTCTATAGAGGCAACCCAACTTTCATTGGGGTCTTAAATCACGAGCCTTTCATACGGCAGTTCCTGGTGAGTAAGCATATTACTTTTTAAAGATTATTAAATCTTTAGGACCCCCGACTTACTTCGTTACCATATTTCTTACTTTATACTTTCAAACAGGCGGGCTCTGGCCACTTTTGTACCAATTTTACTCATATATTTCTTAAATTTAGGTTTCTTTTCAGCCGACTTTACCGAGCTTCATACCATTTAATTATTAAGTATAAACAGCATGTCGGAGTCTCAGGGGAGGAATATCGACATTTATTCCTCAAGTGGAATTTCACCACTCTAATCAACTAACAGTTAGGTAAGTTTTCTTACCCCGTTGCCTTGTTCTCATTTCTGAGGGTTTTCAGCAACGAACAATTCGCACATCCATTTTTAGTAGACCTAACTCTTCTAGTTCTGTCATATCAAACTGTGTTGTTA
>CAYPYI010000110.1:0-3185 GCA_964415085.1 uncultured Tissierellaceae bacterium | reverse complement strand
TACTTCACTGGAATCACACCATCCCCCTTTTGAGGAGACACTTCATAGCCTGCGGATAATTTAATATCTCGGACATCCGATAGCGGAGTATCATTATCACCATCAACATCATCGCATATAAGGATTCACTCTTATTTTAGAATCTAATGTTTAAACGCTCTTGATTTTTAAATTTGCAATCAGTCTTGGCGCATTAACTCATGTGCTTAATTGATGGATAAAGTCATCATAATGGTTATTCAATTTTCAAAGATCATTTCTATGAAAGGGAGACCCCTTCAATAGTAAAGGAAAATTAAGGGGGGTCTTATGCATAAAATGATGAAAATTATTTAAAATAGTTCATTTTTTAGCAATTTTCTAAGTTTTTTCAATATTATTCTCTTTTTTCTATTAATCGTTGACTGATGTAAACCAACTTGATGACCATATTCAATTTCTGTCTGTTCGTTAAAATAAAGTGCTTGTATTAATCTTTTTTCATCGTTAGGCAGTTTATTTAAAACTTTAAGGAGTAGATCAATAGTTTCAAGTTTAATTGCTACATCACTTGGTGATTCACGATCCTTTACAAGTTCATATTCAAAAGTGTTAATATCAGCGCCTTCAAAAACATCATCAATATCGATAACTACATGTCTTCGATGAAGCTTGTCTAAATATTTTTCTCTTTCGCGATCTTGCCAATAAACTTTATAGATTCTTTTAGATACTTTAATGGGTTGATCATCGACGTAGATTACATAAGTTTTCTTGTTCATACATATTCCTCCTGTTCTTTGTAATCAATTTGTATTGATTTGATAACAGGAGGTCCCCTAATGTGGACCAAGTAAAAAAACCTCCAATCTGAAGGCATACTGAAAACATTTAAGTAATGTTTATGAGCATGCTTTTATTGAAGATTTTTATTTCTCTCTTCTAAAATTTCTCTTTAAAAGTATTAATGATAGTATATTTACTACTTACAGTATTCTTTCTACTTTGTATTAAGTCCTATAATTAACTAGATATGACATACTGTCATCACCCATATGACATATGATTAATACAGTTGTTTTCTAAAACCTAAAATTATTTCAAAATATCATACTGATTGCTTGTTTTACCACCATTAGCTCGATAACGCCTTGTGATTAGAATCCAACCTTCTCCTTCCAATTCTTTAAGAGATCTAAAAACAGTGCGCTGCGAAAGATTAGTATTGTTGGCGATGGTTTTGGTCGAATGGAAGCATTTTCCATTTCTTGCACCATGCCTTTCTAAATATAAATAGACATGTTTTGATGTTTGTCCTATGTTAGATTTAAAAATTGGTAAAAACTGGTAAGTCATTATGGATTAATTTTTCCTTTCTTTCGTTTAATTTTATTCGTAAAGTCAGTACCAGTAACTGCTCTAAATATTTCATCTTTGTTTGCATATTGAATGATTTTATTTTCATTTCTTTCTATTTTATATGAATCATCAAAGGTAATACCCCATTCCTTGAATAATTTTAGTTTTAGTCGCATTGGATTGTATCCGGTTTTCATAACAATAAAATCACCTTTTGGCATTGACTTAAGTTCATCAGATGTCATCAATGGTCTTTCGATCATTTGCAAGCTTTGGGATGATTCTCCTCTACCACGACTAACAGATCCACTCATAATGGTTTGTGTACCAAGATTGTTAGATAGAACCTCTGCGGATTTTGAATTTGGCGCAAATCCTCCAAAGATAGAATTTTGACAATTATCAACAATAATTTCTGCACCTTTTTCATCATAGTTTTTTTCAAGTTGGGCAAGTGATTGAATGATAGCAACAAGAGATAATTTACGAGAACGTGATGCACTAAACATCATCTCTGCATTTTCTATTTTTGGTATGGTGCCAATCTCATCTAAAAAGAACATAACTCTATTATCTAAAGAACCACCCATCTCATCCGCAATCGTTAATATTTCACGATACATCTGTTGGATGATTAAGGAGATGATAAAATATTTGGTAGAATCTTCTTCAGGCATAATAAGAAAAAGCGCAGACTTTTCTTTACAAAAAGTCTCCGCATCGAGGTCAGTATCAAAACATAGTATTTGTTCAAGTTCAGAATCGATAAAAGCATTGAGCCTTGCAAGTGCAGTTGAGATGACTGATTGCATGGATTGATCTGATGTGTTTAAAGCAGCACCCGCAAACCACCTTGCTTTATGATCTTCTGGTAATAAATCTACAAGCACCTTAAAATCATTAAACCTTGATTGAGAAGGTTCTAATAGATCTTGAATGAGTTTAAAGACAGAGATGATATGTCTTTTTTCTTTTTCAGCATATTCAGATACAATCAGGATAGTTGCTGTTAGAAGTCCTTCCGCTGTATCATAGAAAAATTGATTCTGCCCAAAGTTCATTTCACTACCCCCAGAATAGATAATTGTACGTGCGATTATTTTGGCATATTTTTCTGCTTTTGCTTTTATAGATAAGTTGTTTTCACTTTCATGATACAAATCCATATATTTATTTACAAGGTGTAACATGTTAAAGTGGTTACTTTGCAGTGGATTTCGCAGATCTAACGTAGATACGTTGTACCCATAACGCTTTTGCGTTATTCCAGCGTAGTTTCTAAAAAGATCACCTTTTGTATCAGTAGTCATAAAAGACATTCCGGTTGCACAAGCATATTCTAAGTTTGGATATAAAAAATACGCAGTCTTTCCAACTCCAGCTGAGCCAATCATTAATGTATTCACATCACTATCATCAACTAAAGCGTAGACTTTTCCACGTTTTTTTCTATATCCTAAAATGACGCCTTGAATCGAGGGGAGGTTCTTCTTTTCGCGCCACTTAGATGGCTCAAAAGGGACTTCATGAAATGCCTTGAGTATTTCATCGTTACCTGCAAAGCGCGCTGTACCGTGCTGTCCATCGCCAACACGCTTACTTTTAATATGATTCAAATTATAGTTTCTACTTGAAAGTATCATGATGATTACAAGCCCAAGTCCTATGACTGATAGTATTGCTACTGCTTCGTTAGTCATAATCTATAAAATCATTTCCTAATGGTGTGTATTCCTGCGCATCAACGGGTTCAACATACTCTGAAATTATACTTAAGGCTTCTTCATAACTTGATGAAGACATCACACGTTGTGTCATTTCTTTTGCTTCTAATGCCATATCATTTT
>CAYPYI010000109.1:0-3330 GCA_964415085.1 uncultured Tissierellaceae bacterium | reverse complement strand
AGGTGTATAAATCTGTTCCATATAGTGTATTTTATTTTTCTTCTAATATTGAACATGTCCTACATAATAAAATAGACTTAGAAGATAATTTAAAAATGATCTATGCTGAAGAATTTGAAGAAAGATACATAGGAGACTTAGATGGATTTATAACATTTATATGTAATAGTGATTTTACTGTAAAGAAAAGTTATAAAGAAAGTTGGGAGTTTATAAAAAAAGATAATAACTCTATAAAGAGGTATACGAATTTTAACATAGCTTTAGAAAAATATTTAGAAAGATAATAAGTATATTAGAAAAGTAAAAAATATAAAGAAGTTCATATAAATACTATTTAACTATATTCTTCATTTATAAATAATATAAATTTATGCTATAATTTAATAAAGCACTAAATTTATATTAGGAGGACGATTAATTGACAGATCAAAGTAGATTAAGAGTTAAGTTTTTATTATTAGTTATCATTTTTTATATTTTAGATATACTTATTCAAAGTAGTTCTTTTTTATTTATATTACCAATTATTGAGAGTAATCTATCACTAGAAGCAAATTTTATAGATATGTGTGCATCAATTTTTGAAATTATAATACTCGGTATTATTTATCTTACATATTTCAGGTTTGATGAAAGAAGATTAAGTGAAAAATTAAGTATTAAAAAAAGTTTTGTGATTGCCTTAGGCTCAAGTGGTATCTCATATCTATGGATAATACTTGCAAGTATTTATCTTAGTGATTTAGAAATTATACAAAGTAGTATGGAAATATTTGAAGAAGCTTCAAGTAGTATGGTAGAGGGAGCTTACATATGGTCATTTTTAGCAGTATGTATATTTGGACCAATAATGGAAGAAATTTTATTTAGAGGTTTAATATTTGCATCCTTAGAAAAAGGTTTAAATAGTAGTAAAATGGCAATTATAATATCAGCAATACTTTTTGGAATCTGGCATGGAATTTTTATTCAAAGTGTCTATACTACAATAATAGGAATAACACTTGCTTATGTATATAGTAAGACTAGGAATTTAAAATGGCCAATTTTAATACATATTTTTAATAATTTATTAAGTACACTTCCTCCATTTATGGATACAGAGATAGTTAACTTAACACTTAATGGATTAGCATTTTTAATGATAATACCAATGATTATTATACTTAAAAATTTAAATAAAAATGAAAATAAAGTTTTATATAACTAAAAAACCTGCACACTGTGCAGGTTTTCATTAAATAATTGTATATCCTTTTATTTTAGTTTGATTTCTTTCCATTTACCCGTTCTATATCTTAATATAATTCCTATACATCTTATTATTTGATCTGATAGCATTGCAATCCAAGCACCTATAACACCAATTTGTACAATGTTTATAAGAACATACGCAACACTTAACCTAATTACAAAAACTCCAATTATAGTAATTATTAGAGTAGAAACAGTATCTCCAGCACCACGAAGTCCTCCAGATATTGCTAAAGAAGAAGCTTGAAATGGTTGTATTAAAGCAATTACCTTCATAATATCTCCAGATAAATTTATAATCTCCATATCCTCTGTGTAAAAACCTACTATAGTAGGTCCTAGGAAATAAAATATTGCTCCAAAGAAAATAGAAGATAAAAGTGCCAATCTATTTGTTTCTTTTATAAATGTTTCTGCCTTATCAACTCTTTTTTCGCCAAGTGATCTACCAACTAGAGTAGATGCTGCTATACCAAAAGCTTGCCCTGGTGCAAAAGAAAGACTTAAAATATTTGATGCAATTTGATGTGTTGCATAAGCGACAGTTCCAAGACCTGAAATTATCTTAATAAACATAACCACACCAAATCTAAATCCAACTTGCTCAACCGCTGCAGGTCCACCTATTTTAACTAGATTATTTATAATGTTTTTATCAAATCTAAAATCTTTAGAAACATTAAACTTAACAACATGATTTTTATTAATAAGCATAATAACTAAAACAATAAATGCTATAACATGTGATAAGGATGTTGAAATTCCAGCACCAGTTATTCCTAAAGCAGGAAGATTAAATTTACCAAAGATTAAAATATAATTACCAAAAACATTAAGTAGGTTTATACATATATTAATAATCATAGGAGTCCTAGTATCCCCCGCACCTCTCATAGATGCAAAAATTGCCAAATTTAAAGACTGAAAAATAAAACCTAGAATAACAATTTTAAAATAATTTAATCCAATACTAATAGTTTCAGGTTCAGCCCCAATAAAAGCCATAATTTTTTCAGGTATTAATAAGTTAAGAGCTACAAAGGGTATAATAATAAGTAGTATCATTAAAATTATTATATGATTTAATACATTAGGAACTTTTTCTTCCTCTTTTGCACCACAATACCTACTTATCATCGCCGTTCCACCTGTAGCCATAGCTTGTGCCATAGCAATACCAATAAACATAACTTGATTTGTAATACCAGTAGCTGCAATGGAAGGAGTAGCTATACTAGGTACACCACTATTACCTACCATCATCATATCTACCATACCAAACAAACTACTTATTAATAGTTCAAAAAATACAGGTACTGTAAGTTTAATAGTTTCATTTCTATAATATGCTATATTTTCCTCTTTCAATTTATCACCTTCTAATTTTCATTCATTTTAAGATACATTACTAATAATAGCACAAATTACTAGAAGTTAAAAATTTATTAAATCTTTAACTATCTTTATCTAAAAAATGACAAATAAGCTTGTTAATTAATAAATTAGATTAATAAATATAACACATTAAACTATAAGGTTGTTTAATATTGAAGTAAAATATCTACAATGATATACTAAAAGCAAAAGTTATACATTAGGGAGTGGTTTTATGATAAAAGTAATAATAGCAGATGATGAGCCCAGAATTTGTAAACTTATTGAAAAATTAATTAATTGGGAAGAATTAGAAATGGAAGTAATAAAGGTAGCTTCTAATGGTGTAGAGGCTTTAGAATATATAAAAGAATTTAATCCAGACATTGTAATAACAGATATAAGAATGCCTGGATATGACGGACTTGAAATTATAGAAAGAACTAGAAAATTCAATCTTGATACAGAGTTTATTATAATAAGTGGCTACAGTGAATTTGAATATGCTAAAAAGGCAATAAATTATAAGGTGAACGGTTATTTATTAAAACCTATAAATAAAGAAGAACTAGAAAATGCTCTTATAGAAGTAAAAGATAATATTTTAAAAAAGAAAACATACGAAAATTTAGAAAGTGAATATAAGGTGATGTTAGTATAATATTGTAGACACGGTTTTCCGAATACTATAAAATATAG
>CAYPYI010000108.1:0-3455 GCA_964415085.1 uncultured Tissierellaceae bacterium | reverse complement strand
AACTCAGACGAGTCCGATACAAATAAAAATGATAGTAATAAGACTATTAATAAACAAGATGAGTTAGATAATCCTGATGATCTTAATAAAAAGGAAGATATGGAAGATTTAAAATCAAAAGAGCTAAAAGAACTAAAAGCATTAGAAAGTGATGGCAAAGATAATAAAGAAGATATAGAAAGTATTGCTCTTATTACTTCATTTGAAGAACTTAAAGAAGCCATACAAAATGAAAAAATAGAAAAGATAATAATAGATAAAAATACGCATAATTTAGCCATTACAGAAGAGTTAATAGAGATATTACTATAGATGGACAAGAACAAACTCTTATACTAAGTGAAGTTGAAGGTAAAAATATCATTATAAACCAAGATGGGCATTTAGTACTAGAAAATATAGCAATACAAAACAACACAACTTATGATTTTGATATTGATAAACATTATGGTGGTATAGAAAATAATGGATATTTAGAAATAAAAGACATTAACTTAATAGATAATCTAGAATTTAGATATAATGGATATAGTAATTATACTGACTATTACGAAGAAGCTTTGGAGTATTTAGATGAAGTGATGATAAAAAAAGGAATCATAGAAAATAGTGGAATATTAATAGCTGATAATGTTTTAGCAGAATCTAATAAAAACAAATATGAACCAATAAGTTTAAGTACTATCTATAATAAAGATGGTGGGCTTATAAATATAACAAATTCTAAATTTTCAAAATTAAATTCACTATTTGGTAATATAATGAATGAAGGAAAATTAAATATTGAAAATACAGAATTTTCAGAAAATAATACAGAATTTATTTCTTGTTTACTAAATCTAAAACAAGGTGAAATTACAATAGATAACTCATTAATTAAAAATAATAGTAAAGATAGTGGGGTATGTATATTAAATTTAGGTAAATTAAATATAATGAATTCTAAAATATTAAATAATAAGGGATATGACTTAATATTAATAGTTAATGATGATGAGTTAAAAATTTCCAATACAAACTTTTCTGGTAATAGATTAGGCGGATATGGATGTGTATTTAATACTAAAAAGGGAGATTTAAATATAGAAAGTTCAAGCTTTATTGATAACTCTGGACAAATAGGTGGTGCAGTAGCTAATAAGAATAAAGTAAAAATACAAAATTCATCCTTTGAAAGAAACTTCTCCTTAATAGGAGGAGCAGTAGCTAATGAAGGGATTTTAGATTTATATAGTAATAATTTCATAAATAATCAAGCTATATATTATGGTGGTGCAATAGCTAATATAAAAGAATATATATATTATGATGATAATAGTAGTATAAGTGCAGGAAACTTTCAAAAAGTAGAAATAAATATATATGGTAATGATAATTTCACTGGTAATAAGTCTCAAGTTGGAGGTGCCATATCAGGTAAATATATAAATAATAGTATTAATATATTAGAAAATGCTAATGTAATATTTAGTGAAAATAAAGCTTGTGAAGTAGAAAACTACGATCTGTGGAGTATTAATGATGATGAGAACTCTGATGTTAAAGCAGGAGGGGCTATATATGATTCTAATCTAGAAATTAAAGACAACGCTCATGTAAGCTTTTTAAATAATAAGGCAGAAGTGGGAGGAGCTATATTTAATAATAAGAATGGTAACTATATAGATATAACTAGTCAAAAAGGAGTATTATTTGAAAATAATAAAATAGAGAATCCTAAAGAATATGATGGACTGGATATAGCTACATCAATATACAACTACCTGAATATAAAAAATGCAACTTTTAATAATAATCTTAGTGAAAAATCTAGTATATATATCCACTCTTTTGATGAAGGATGGAATATAAAGTTAAATAATAAAAATGAAAATACTGTTTCAGAAAATGATAATCTTGGAAAAGTATATATTGAAAACTCTTATATAAATAATGAAGGATCTTTAATAGGAATAGATAATTCATTTATAGATACAATGGTATTAGCAAATAAAGATAAGCATATAGATTTAAGTAAGAATTTATTTGGGAACATAAATAGTATCATATATTATAATCCAACCTATACAATTCGCTCTATAGACACTTTTAATTATTTAGAACCCAATAGCCTTAACAAGCTAATTTTGAACATAGACAGGTCAACTTTCGACACAGACAACCTGAGTCTATTAGATGGGCTATATGGAGATTTAGTTAAAACTGATAATTATGTATTTACTGAGTTTAATTTTGATAATAATACATTTTCAAATTTAAATAGTCTTAATTTAAATGCATTAAATATGAACTTAAGACATAATACAATTATTTCAGAAGAAATAAAAGTTGATGGTCTAGCAATATTAGAAAATAATATAATACTATCATTAGAAAATAAAAAACTATCTAATATATTAGGAGAAAATTTAAATATAAAAGATTCAGAAGATAAAGTTTTATATAAAAATAAAGTTACTTTAAAGGATAATTTTGTAGAAAAAGTTAATATGATGCAAAGTATAGAAGATAATCTTTCAAATGAAAATTTAAACTTATCTAAGGAAGTTATAAATAGAATAGAAGATTATTACATTTTCTTAATTTTTGACAGTCAAGAAAGAGAAGTACTAACAGATTTAGGTATAATATTAACAAATATGGAAAATGAAGATCTAGAACATTTAAAAGAATTAGAAAAACTAACAATTGAAGAAATTTGGAGCGAACTTGAAAATGAGCTTGTTATAAATAAAGTAGAAAATAGAGAGCTTTATAAAATAAACAAAGATATAAATAAACTAAATTCTAACACTTTAGATACTGCAAATATATTTATAAATTTAATAAATAATAAGGATATTAATAGAACTATAAATAAAAAATACTCAAGTTTTGATAAAGTAGGATCAGAAAAAACTGAAGTATTAAAACACTATAATCCTGTTAAAAATTCACTAGCAAGTGGATTTGCTAGATTAAAAGGCATATCTAAAGATGCTAATGATATAAGAAGAGAAATAATAACTATGGGATCTATTGAAGAGACTAGCAAGCAAAATAATAATCAAGGTGATAAACCAAGCACGCCAGAAGATAATAGTGAAAATAATAATTCCAATGGGTCAGGTTCAAGTGTTGACTCTGGTAATAATACAGAATCTAATATACTATCTAAAGAAAATAAAAAAACAAATGAAATAATATTAGATGCAAATGGTGGATTATTTGAAAATAGTAAAAAAACTATAGTAGTAAAAAATAAAGAAGACATTCAATTACCCAAGAAAAAAGGATTTAAGTTATTAGGATGGTCTAATAGTCTAAAGGCAGATAATATAATTAATACGGAAAAATTAGAGAAAGAAATAAAAAATCTAAGTATAAGGGATAAAAATAAGCTAAGTAAAAAATATTATGCAGTTTGGGAAAAAGAAAATACTAAACTAAATTATACCAATCATATAGCTTATATA
>CAYPYI010000107.1:0-3608 GCA_964415085.1 uncultured Tissierellaceae bacterium | reverse complement strand
AACAAAAAAATGCTGAGAGAAATTATTCATTTCCCCCAACATTTATTATAGAACCAAAAATAATTTAACAAAGGAGGCTTATTTTGATATTAATAAAAGATATAAATTTATATGGTGAAAACGTTGTAGATGTTCTTATATCAAATGGAAAGATAATAAAAATTGATAAAGATATAAAAATTGACGGTATATCTTATGAAATATCTGATGCGAAAGAAAAAATTGCAATACCAGGATATATAGATCAGCATGTCCATATAACAGGTGGCGGTGGTGAAGGTGGCTTTATAAATAAAGTACCGGAATTAAAGCTTATTGATTGTATAGAAGCAGGTGTTTGTACAATAGTTGGTCTACTTGGAACAGATGGAACAACAAGAAATGTTGAAAACTTATTATCCAAAACTAAAGCCTTGAATGCTTATGGTATAGACGCATATTGTTTAACTGGATCTTATGAATATCCATCACCTACAATAACAGGTTCTGTAAAAAGGGATATAACTTTTATAGATGAAATTATAGGAGTAAAAATTGCAATATCAGATCATAGATCTTCACATATAACAAAAGAAGAACTAATTAGACTAGCTTCAGAAGCAAGATTAGGTGGACTAATATCTGGTAAACCAGGAGTTGTTCATTTGCATGTAGGTAAGGGTAAAGATAAATTATCAATGTTAATTGATATAGTTAAAACTACTGACATACCAATAAGTGTATTTAGACCTACGCATATAGGTAAAGTATTAGAAGATGCAGTTGAATTTGCAAACTTAGGTGGATATATTGATTTTACATCAGGTACTGATGTTAAAAAAACAGCAAGTGAAATTGATAGGGCAAGTAAACTAACCAAAATAGATAGAATAACTCTTAGTACAGATAGTAACGGAAGTATGCCTATATGGAATGATAAAAGTGAGATGATAGGTATTGGGGTTGGTAAAATGACTACCATGCATGAAACTGTTAAATCCTTAGTTTCAGATTTTAACTACTCATGGAAAGAAGCAACTATTTATTCCACTGAAAATGTAGCTAAAGCACTTAATATGTACCCTAGAAAAGGAGTAATAGATCTTGGAAGTTCTGGAGATATAATACTTTTAGATAGTGATAAAAATATTGATAGTGTAATTTTAGGTGGTAAATTAATGATGGATGAAAAAGAAATACTTGTAAAAGGAAATTTTGAATAAATAGGAGGTATAATATGCAATTAAAAGAATTCAGTTTAGATGGATATTTAGAAAAATTGGAAGATGTAGTAAATATTGATAGTGGAAGTTTTGATAAAGAGGGAGTAGAAGAAGTTGCCCTATATTTTAAAAAGCTATACGACGAATTGGGTTTATATACTAAACTACACTATATAAATGAAAACGCAGGACCAGCTTTAGAAGTTAGAAATAACCCTGATAGTGAGAAAGTTGATATTTTGCTACTAGGGCATATGGATACAGTTTTTTCTAAAGGTACTGTGAAAGAAAGACCATTTTCAACAAATGGTAATATGGCTTATGGTCCAGGCGTTATAGATATGAAGGCTGGTCTTATGAGTATTTACTATGCTATAAAAGAATTAAAAGATGAATTTGAAGGAAAAGTAAACATTTGTATCCTTCATAATCCTGATGAAGAAATAAGCTCTAGATATTCAAGAAATATGATTGAAGAAATTGCAAAAAATAGTAGCTATGCTTTAATTCTTGAAGCTGCAAGAGTAGATGGAGAACTTGTTTATAAAAGAAAAGGATTGGCGAAATACAAGATAACTTTTACAGGAAAGGCAGCTCATTCAGGAGTAGATCCTGAAAATGGAATAAGTGCAATAAATGAACTAGCATATTATGTAGAAAAATTACATGATATGAATAATTATGATATAGGTACAAGTGTTAATGTAGGAATAGTTGAAGGTGGAACTCAGGCTAATGTAATAGCAGAAAGTGCTAGTTTAACAGTAGATTTAAGATATACCGATATGAATGAATTTAATAAAATAACAAATCAGATAAATGAATTAGTTAAAAACCCTATAACAAAGGGAATTAAAGTTGAAGTAGAGCAGCTTGGACAAAGACCACCTATGAATCCTTCAGATAAAACAAAAAGAGTATATAAATTAATAGAAGAAGTTGGAGAAGATGTTGGAGTTAAAGTAGAATGGAAAGCAACAGGTGGAGGATCAGATGCAAACTTTACAGCAGGTTTAGGAGTTCCAACTGTAGATGGTTTAGCACCAATAGGAGGAGCAGATCATGGTGTTGACGAGTATATGGAAATTGATTCTATAGAGCCTAGATTAAAACTTCTTGTAGAAACTATGAGAAGATTACCAAACTTATAAAATATTACTAGGAGGTTATTATGAAACTTAATTTTTTGATTTAGAAGAATATTTAGAAAATTTGAAAGATATTGTTAATATAGATAGTGGTAGTTTTGATAAAGAAGGAGTAGAAGAAGTTGCAAAATATTTGGAAAACTTATATCTAGATTTAGGCTTTTACACAAAACTTCATTATTTATCTGATAAAGCAGGACCAGCATTAGAAGTAAGAAATAATCCTTCAATTGATGATATAGATGTACTTCTAATTGGTCATATGGATACAGTATTTCCTAAAGGGACTGTTAGCCAGAGACCTTATAATAGAGAAGGAGATCTTGCATATGGACCAGGAATTATAGATATGAAGGCAGGGCTTGTTAGTATTTATTATGCTATGAAAGAATTAAAAGAAGAGTTTGATGGAAAAGTAAACATCTGTATTTTCCACAACCCAGATGAAGAAATAAGTTCTAGATATTCAAGAGATATGATAGAAGAGTTAGCTAAAAAAAGTAATTACGCATTGGTATTAGAACCTGCTAGGAGTAATGGAGCTTTAGTATATAAGAGAAAAGGATTATCAAAATATGAGATAAAATTCAAAGGTAAAGCAGCTCATTCAGGAGTAGATCCTGAAAATGGAATAAGTGCAATAAATGAATTAGCATACTATGTAAAAGAGCTACATGCAATGATAAACCACGAAGAAGGAACTTGTGTAAATGTTGGAATTGTAAAGGGTGGAACCCAAGCAAATGTTGTTTCTGAGAGTGCTGAATTAGAACTTGATTTACGATTTACAGATATGAATGAATTACAAAAAATAAAAGATAAGTTAGAATTTTTACTTGAAAACCCTAAAACTAAGGGTATAAAGGTTGAAGTTATAGAAACAGGTCACAGACCTCCAATGAATCCTTCAGAAAAAACACAAAAAATGTATGAAGAAATTAATAATATTGCAGAAAAATTAAATATTGAAATTAAGTGGGCAGCAACAGGTGGAGGATCAGATGCTAACTTTACAGCAGCATTGGGAGTACCATCTTTAGATGGATTAGGTCCTGTTGGTGGAGGAGGACATGGTCCAAATGAATATCTAGAAGTAGATACAGTAGAAGATAGATTAAAAATATTAGTTGAGTTACTAAGAACAATTCCAAAGTTATAAATAATAAGAAACCTCTTTAAATTTGAGGTTTCTATTTTCTTTTAAATTATAAAAACGAATAAATTTAATTTAAATATATTCGTTATAAAATATAAGGGT
>CAYPYI010000106.1:0-3806 GCA_964415085.1 uncultured Tissierellaceae bacterium | reverse complement strand
CGAAATGAGGTGAAGTAAATGAAACAAGGTATTCATCCAGAATATGTAGAAGCAACGGTAACTTGTGCATGTGGTAACACATTCAAAACAGGCTCAACAAAAGAAGAATTAAAAGTTGAGATTTGTTCAGAGTGCCATCCTTTCTACACAGGTAGACAAAAATTTGCTGAACGTGGTGGACGTATAGAGAAGTTCAATAAAAAATATAAGTTAGATTAATTTCTTCAAAGACTAGGGTTAGTTGCAAAGCATCTAACCTTTTTTTGAAGATTTTTCTTTATAAAAGGTGATTAAATGAAAAATGAAATAAAAGATATACCAAAAGCAGAACATAAAACAAGTATTGGGGGACAAGCTCTTATAGAAGGAATAATGATGAGAGGCCCTGAAAAAATATCAATAGCAGTTAGAAAACCAGATGGAGAAATTGAGATTAAAACAGATAAACTTAATACATTTGCTATGAAGCATAAATTTGCATCACTACCATTTATACGAGGAATGGTAGGTCTTGTTGAGTCTATGATGATAGGAGTAAATGCATTACTATATTCTGCAGAATTCTGGGATGACGAAGAAGATGTAGAAGAAGAAAACAAGGAAGAAAAAAATTCGCTATTTGAAAGAATTTTTAAAGATAAAGCAGAAGATGTTAGTATATTTCTAACAGTTTTACTGTCAATTGCAATATCTATAGGATTATTTATGGTGCTTCCTAATTTAATAGTTAGTCTATTAAGAAAAAATACAAATAATTATGTATTATTAAATTTAGTTGAAGGACTTGTTAGAATAATAATATTTTTAATATATGTGACTTGGGTTTCAAAACTTGAAGATATGAAGAGAATATTTGAATACCATGGTGCAGAGCATAAATCAATTCACTGTTATGAACATTTAGAAGAACTAACAGTTGAAAATATACAAAAGTATCCAATATTACACGCAAGATGTGGTACAAGCTTTTTATTTATGGTTATGATAGTTAGTATATTTGTACTATCATTTTTTGGTTGGCCTAGTCCTTTAAAGAGGATTTTAATTAGAATATTAATGTTTCCTGTAATTGCAGGAATTTCATATGAAATAAATAGAGTGATAGGAAGAAGTAGTTCAAAATTAGCATATTACTTATCTTATCCAGGTCTTATGATTCAAAAAATTGCAACTGTTAAAGAACCTAGCCCAGATCAAATTGAAGTTGCAATAGCAGCATTAAAAGAAGTAATACCAGAAGATTCTGAGTTGGATAAATGGTAATAAAAGACTTATTAACTAAAGCTTCAGATAATCTTAAAGGGCTAGAGTATTGTGATGAGGATAAAGAGGCTATGTTTATCTTAGCTAAATTACTAGATAAAGATATATCATATCTATATTTAAATCTAGATAAAGAAATAGACTCATCTTTAGTTAAAGAGTATGAAGAGATTATAAATTTGAGAAAAACGGGTTATCCCTTTCACTATATATTTAAAGAAAAAGATTTTTATGATTTAAATTTATATATAGAGCCGGGGGTTTTAATACCAAGATATGAAACTGAGATTTTAGTAGAATATGTATTAGATTATGTTAAAGATAATAATTTAGAAAATTTAAATATAGTAGAAGTAGGTTCTGGTAGCGGCGCTATAGGATTAACTATAGCAAAGCACCTTCCACATAGTA
The DNA here is from genome assembly GCA_964415085.1 of uncultured Tissierellaceae bacterium. Classification (GTDB taxonomy): domain Bacteria; phylum Bacillota; class Clostridia; order Tissierellales; family Tissierellaceae; genus CAYPYI01. The sequence goes on along the minus strand of CAYPYI010000106.1, from coordinate 2,132 downwards.
ATATCACATGTTTAGATATTTCTGATACTGCAATAAAAGTAGGAAATATTAATAAACAAAAATTAAATCTTAAAAATATCGACTTTATAAAAAGTGATATTTTTTCTAAACTTGATGAAAAATATACAAATTCTACAGATATAATAATTTCTAACCCGCCTTATATCGAAACTAACACCTTAAATGATTTACAAAAAGATGTAATAAACTTTGAGCCGAGTCTAGCTTTAGATGGTGGAGAAGATGGTCTTTATTTTTACAGAAAAATTACAAAACTTACTAATAAATATTTAAAAGAAAATGGTATTTTAGTATATGAAATAGGGTATAATCAAGGTATGAGTGTAAAAGATATTTTAATAGAAAATAACTTTAGTAATATAAAAATATTAAAAGATTATCAAAATCATGATAGAGTAGTAACTGGCGAAAAAATATAAAGGGGTAATTTACTTGAATTTACTATTACAACTATTTTTATCCTTTTTCAAGATAGGAGCATTTAGCTTTGGTGGCGGATATGCAATGCTACCTTTACTTGAAAAGGAAATAATAATAACACATAATTGGTTAACTTCACAAGAGTTTGTAGATATATTTGCTATATCTGAAATGACACCAGGACCAATAGCAGTAAATTCTGCTACTTTTTTGGGATATAAAGTTGCTGGATTTTTAGGTGCTATAGTAGCAACATTTGCAGTAATATTACCTTCATTTATAGTAATTACATTTTTATATTTATCAATTGAGAAATTTAAAGATTCAAAATATTTAGATTGGATATTCCAAGGTATAAGACCAGTTGTATTAGGGCTAATACTTGCAGCAGGTATTACTGTAGCAAAAACTGGAGTAACAGATATAAGAGGTTTATTTATAGCAGCACTATTGTTTTATGTAGTATCATTTAAAAAGTTAAATCCTATATGGGCAATAGTATTGGGTGGAGTATTGGGCGTTGTATTATACTAGGTATATATAAAGGTTGGTGGAAATATGTTATTAGAACTTTTTTTTACATTTTTTAAAATAGGAGCATTTACTTTTGGAGGGGGATTTGCAATGATCCCTATAATTCAAAAAGAAATTGTTGAAAAAAGAGGTTGGATTGAAGAAGAAGATTTTATAAATATAATATCAATCGCTCAATCATCACCAGGACCAATAGCAGTAAATTCTAGTATATTTGTAGGGTATACAATAAAAGGATTTATAGGAGCCTTAATATGTACTTTAGGTACGGTACTTCCATCTTTTATAACTATACTTGTAATAGCAAAATTCTTTTCTCAAGTACAAGATAGTGTTATAATAGAGAGAGTATTTTTAGGAATTAGACCTGCAGTTGTAGCTTTAATATTTTCCACTGTTTACCAACTAGTTACAAAGTCACATTTTTCAACACTTTCTTTAATAGTGGCCGTAATAACAACACTGGTAATAGTGTTTGTAAATATTAATCCTATATATATGATAATATTTGGGGTAGTAGGAGCTTTAATCTATAATAAATACATAAAAGTTAGATTAAATAGCTTTTTAAATGATATATTCGATTAATTTGAGGGGGATAATAATGTTAGATAAGTTAAAAGATGTTGAAGAGAAATATAATACTTTAACAGAGAGGATAATGGATCCAGAACTTACAAGTGATATAAGCGAGTTTCAAAAGGTAATGAAAGAACATTCAGATTTAGAGCCACTTGTTATGAAATATAGAGAATATACAAGATTAACAGAAGAATTAGAAGGGGCCAAAGAATTACTTTATGACAAGCTTGATGAAGATATGCATGAGTTAGTTAAGGAAGAAGTTAGAGAACTAGAAGAAGAAATTGAGAAATTAAATGAAGAATTAACAATTCTTTTACTTCCTAAAGATCCAAATGACCACAAAAACGTAGTTGTTGAGATAAGAGCTGGAGCAGGTGGAGATGAGGCAGCTTTATTTGCTGGAGTTTTATATAGAATGTATGTAAGATATGCTGAGAGAAATAACTGGGAAACTGAAACAATGAGTGCTAGCAGTATAGGTATAGGTGGATTTAAAGAAGTTATATTTATGATAAAAGGTAAGGGTGCCTATAGTAGATTAAAATATGAATCAGGAGTTCATAGAGTTCAAA
>CAYPYI010000105.1:0-3892 GCA_964415085.1 uncultured Tissierellaceae bacterium | reverse complement strand
AGACTTCCTTTTTCTATGTACTGTTTTAACTCTAAATATATGTTTTCAATTTCCCTTTCTGAAATAACTGGTACATTCTCCTCACAAACATATTCATGATGCCAATTTGTTTTATTATTAGAAAAATATTTTTCATCTACTTTATAAACAGAACATGATTTTTTATAATATATATTTTTAAAAGCATTAGGATAGCACTCCCAGACAATCACTTGTTTATCAGATATATCTATCAATAAATCAAAATCATCCTTCTTTGCTCCAAATAGCAAGGCTGCTACTAAATTATCTATAGCATATACGTAAGATTTTCCATGAGTTGATATATGAGGTTTTAATTCCTTTATTTTATGAGTAGCTGATACATGATACATAATTTACCTCCTTAAAATTAATCTTATTTAAATATTTATTAAATTTATAATTTAAATATACTTTTTATCTAAGTAACTCCATTTTTTTTAATAATACACATTGATTATCATGCTATTTTTTCAATTAATAACACTATATTTTCTATAATATTATTAAAAGAAATATCTTTTACATAATCATTCTTCTTTACGTATAAATCCCATCTATCATTAAACCCTTTATCAGATGCCATTATATTAAGTATTTCTTTAAATTCCAAGAAATCTAGCTTAGTTTTTCTATGTTCAAAAGTTCTTTCACAAGCTGTAGCTAATTTCTCAAAGTCAATTTCATCACTTTTTAATTTATATAATAAATAAACATCATAAAAATCCTTATTTCTACTATTTAAAAAACCTTTTGAATAAATTGTTTGAAGCTTTTCTGCTAACATTGTTTCTAAGTTATATGCTTGGATTCGTATGTTATCTTCTAAAAAGACTGTTTTATATTCATATTCTACTGCTTGATATGTTAATATATCTCCTGTTGCTATATCTAAAGGAACAATTTGTCGTATATTATCTAATTCACATAAAATCTTAACTCTATATCCTTTATATTCATCTTGTTTCTTTATTTCCTCTATATCCTTCAATTCATACTTTATATAGTCATTTTTATTAATAAGTAAAATATCTTCAAACATCTTAACTAATGTTTCCTTATCAAAAAACATATTTTTAATTAGAAAGTCAATATCTACAGTACTCCTTGAATCCAGTCCTACTATATTTGATAGCATATATCCACCTTTAAAAATAAATTTTGTATTATATTTACTACTTGATAGTTTATCTAAAACACTCTCTAGAAAATAATAAGTCATAACAGAATTAAAAGTTAGTCCTGTTGTAGTAGATACTTTATGACACATTGCAGTTAACTTATCTTTATTCATAAACAACCTCCATTGTATCTCTTACTTTTTCCATAATCCCCATTTTATGAGCATACATAAATAACTTATTTATCTCAGAGTCTTTAGAAGATGCATATTGTCTTATAGTCTTAGAATAAATCTCTGGATCAACCTTATTCTTATTTTGAATAAAATCACATATTATTCTCTCTATATTATAAGCTCTTACCTTATTTTGATATATAGTATCTACCTCTATAACTCCTAAATCTGCTATTTCATTTTTTACATAATAAAGTTTGACATTATTAGGCACATGGTTAATCTTATAACTATAAGGAATACTGACTTCCATTGTTTGGGGAATTTTATCAGTCAACCTTTGTAAATAAAGTGCTGTTTCATAAGAGTATATTACTTTTTTATATTTATATTGAAAAAAATAATGCTCATCATAATCTCCATCCTTTGAAATGTAAATACCTCTATCAATCCTAATTAGTATATCTTCATCTACTAACCTTGTAAGATAGACTGTAGGTATACCTTCTTGTCTACACTGCTCAGATGTAATAATTCCATTATTATTTTTTAGATATTTTAGTATTTTTTCTTTATAAGTCATAATAACCTCCTTTGTTGTATTCATACTGATATTATATCGTTTTTTCAGTATATTTACAACAAATTCAAAATTAAGATTTATCCTCTTAATTCTTAAAGTATTTAAAATATTTATACATACCTTATTATCGTTTTTTATATTAATCTGTACTTATAAAATTGACTAGTTGTAAAATGAAGTTGAACCAATAAAAAAATCAATGATGGGCCTTTCTGTAATATAATGAAATTTGGAAAATAATACCTGCAATATATCTATTCATACTAATCATATTACTAACTATTATAAAATTTTGTACCTTGTATCTACACTTCTACCTACTTTTTCTATAATATTCTCTTTTATAAGTTTATTTAATAATCTAATAGATTTATCCTTACTGAACCCACTTAGTTCTTCAACCTCAGCTCTTGATACTTCTCTCTTATCTTTTAAAATACTATAAACCAATTCCTCATCTTTTCCTAAAAAATTTATAGACTCTCTATATACTGGCAAAGTAACCCTTATACTATTTTGAAATATATTATAAGCCGGCTTTATTAGACTATTTTTATATGCATGATTTATTCTCATTATACCTGTTCCAAATTGTTCTATAATATTAAGTCTAAAAAATACCCCTGCTAAAATAGGATTTCTCAGTATTGATATTTGACCATTCAAATATTCTTCTTTTGATATTCCTACGGGAAGTCCTCCTGGTGATGTAATTTCTATTTTATCGTCAAACATAGCTACTTTTACACTTGAATTTATATCCCAACTTCTATGAACAATTCCATTTGCCAAAGCCTCCCGAAAAGCCTTTTCTGGTATCTTCTCTATCTTTCTTCTACTCGCTCCTTCTATAATCTCATAAGTATAATTGTTTCTAAATATTTTTAAAGACTTATTAAAAGCTTCTATTAAAGATACCTGACCTAATCTATCTCGACTTATAAAAATATCTATTGTATCTCCAAATCTAGCTAAATCAATCAATTCATATGAATTTTTATCTGAAAGTATTTCTCCAGCCTTATTGTATCCATTCTCATCATTATAGAGGCTTAGGGTTTTTAATATATCTAAATTAAGTTCCTTAATATTCAGTTTTTCCTTAAGCTCCTCTTGTAGATATCTAAAGGTTAAATCTTGATTAAGAGATGGTAAATCTTCAAAATTTTTATTAGAACTCTCTAAAATCAATCTATTAAGCTCCAGCTTATCTACCTCTATAGTAGAGGAATCGGCTCGTTTATAACTTTTCCCTTTATAATAATAAGGCTTATGCTTGCCTTCTCTTACTAGAAGCTTAATTATTTTCTTATCTTCATCTATTTTTATATTATAATCGGGCAAGGGACTAATATTATCATTTACCTTATTTTCTATATTTAATGCTTTTTCTTCTAATTTATCTAAACCTACAATTTCTCCATTATCATCTAATCCAAATATAACTTCTCCTCCACCATAGTTTGCAAAAGCTGTTATAGTTTTCAAAAATGTATTTGAAATATTACGTTTGTACTCTAAATTATTAGTTCCACGTTGGTTCATCTTATCACCTCTTACTTGATTATAGCATTTACATCTTACTCGTGTAACTAAATTGATTCCGTTGCATAAAGCGTTGTATTGTGCAACGCTTTATACAACAATATTGATAATAATTTACATTATTCTATGCATTGCATCTCTTCTATGGCTATATTAAAATTTTGTGAAGTAAAAAATGATCGGGAAAATTTAAAGCTTTTAAGTACTTAAGGTTTTTAAAATATATAAATGATTGTTTCTATAATAAAAAATAGTAATTTACTAATATTTTCAGCTATATTAAATCGCTCAATTTATTTACTGATGAGAAATAGTATATTTTAAAATCTTATATAACTATGTAGATACTGGATTTATAAGTATTAAAATCAAGATTTATCTAAGTAGTTAAGGTATAACCTAAAATATATAAAGTTAGTAAATATAAGAATAACTTAGCTAAATCT
>CAYPYI010000104.1:0-4008 GCA_964415085.1 uncultured Tissierellaceae bacterium | reverse complement strand
GCTGTAAGACATATGCTTGGAGTTTCCCATACAACTGAAGAGGGAAGACAGTTTGCGATAGATATTATGAACTATATGAAGGATAAAACAGTAGAGTGGAGAGAAGAAACTGACTTAGCTTTTGCTTTATATGGTACACCATCTGAGAATATGGCTGGTAGATTATGTGAAATAGATAAAAAGAGATTTGGAATTGTAGAAGATGTTACAGATAAGGGTTTCTATGTAAACTCATATCATGTAGATACAAGACAAGAAATAGATGCATTTTCTAAACTTAAATTTGAAGCTGACTTCCAAAAAATATCAACTGGAGGAAGCATTAGCTATATAGAAATACCTAATATGAATCATAATACGGAAGCTATATTAGAAGTTATGAAATTTATGTATGATAATATTTTATATGCAGAATTTAATACAAAATCAGATTATTGTCATGTATGTGGATTTGATGGAGAGATTATAATTAATGATGATCTAGAATGGGAATGTCCACAATGTCATAATAAAAATAAAGATAAAATGAATGTTGTAAGAAGAACTTGTGGATATTTAGGCGAGAACTTCTGGGGAGAAGGAAGAACTAGGGACATAAAATCAAGAGTATTACATTTATAGAAGGTGAGAGATATGAATTTTGCTCAAATTAGAGAATATGATGTAGCAAATGGTCCTGGAATAAGAGTTTCTTTTTTTGTAACAGGTTGTACACATAAATGCTATAATTGTTTTAATCCAGAATACCAAGATTTTGATTTTGGTGATACATGGACAAAAGATACTACTAAAATGATAATTAACTATTTAAATAAAGACCAGATATCAGGTTTATCTATAATAGGTGGAGAACCATTTCAAAATGCAAAAGATTTAACTAAGATTATAAAAGATATAAAAAAAGAAGTTAATAAAGATATTTGGATATGGAGCGGATATACTTTTGATGAAATTATTGATGATCAAGTTAAAAAAGAACTTTTAGAAGAAATAGATGTTTTGGTAGATGGTAGGTTTGTGGAGAGACTAAAAGATTTAACATTAAAATTTAGAGGAAGTTCTAATCAGAGGATAATCGACGTGAAAAAATCCTTAGAAAATGATAAGATAGTATTACATTATTCAAATTAGGAGGATTTTTGTGGAGATTAAGATAAAATATCATGATGAAAGTATTGAGAAACTAAAATTTATAGAGGATAAGTCAGATTGGATTGACTTAAGAGCAGCAGAAACAGTAGAGCTTAAACAAGGTGATTTTAAATTAATATCTTTAGGAGTATCTATGGAACTTCCAAAAGGATATGAAGCACATGTAGCACCTAGAAGTTCAACTTTTAAAAACTTTGGTATTATACAAACTAATAGCGTTGGGGTTATTGATGAGTCATTCTCAGGAGATAATGATATATGGAGATATCCAGCACTTGCAATGAGAGATACAAAAATAGAAAAAGGCGATAGAATCTGTCAATTTAGAATAATCGAAAAAATGCCTAATGTTAAATTTAAAGAAGTAGATAAATTAGGAAATGAAGATAGAGATGGGTTTGGAAGTACAGGAATAAAGTAATTATATATTAATTAAGTCAAATGCTAAAAGATAAAATCTTTTAGCATTTTTTTATTAATTTTTAGTAGATATATTTCTACTTATATAAAATATTATATTGTGACTTATGTAATAATTATTTGAAAATTCACAAAGTTGGTATTAATAAATAGTAGACAATTTATCAAAGGAGAGGAGTGGATTTAGTGATTAAACTAATTGGAATTTTAATTATCGTTATTGGTTTTATACTTAAATTTGACACAATAGCAGTAGTATTAACAGCAGGTATAGCAACAGGGCTAGTTGCTAATATGAGTATAGTAGAAATACTTGAAACAATAGGTACAGCTTTTGTAAATACTAGATACATGTCTGTATTCTTACTTACATTACCTGTAGTAGGTTTAGTAGAAAGATATGGTCTAAAAGAAAGAGCAGCTCACCTAATAGGGCAAATAAAAAATGTATCAACTGGTAAAGTACTAACAGCTTATACTCTTATAAGAGAAATAGCAGGAGCATTATCTTTAAGACTTGGTGGTCATGTACAGTTTATAAGACCTTTAATATTACCAATGGCACAAGGTGCTGCAGATGCTAAATATGGAGAAATAGATCAAGAAGATCAAGAAAAAATAAAAGGTTTAGCCGCTGCTTCAGAAAACTATGGTAACTTTTATGCACAAAATATATTCGTAGCTTCGGGTGGTGTACTACTTATGGTAGGAACGCTACAAGAATTAGGAGTTGAAGTTACAGCATTAGAAATTTCAAAAGCTAGTATTCCAGTAGCTATAATTGCTTTTGTAATAAGTGGGATACAATATAGATTATTTGATAAAAAACTTGAAAGAAAATATAAGAATGTAGGAAAAGAGGTGAATAGTCATGAGTAAGGAAACAGTAACTTTATTATTATCATTACTATATATTTTAGCAGGATTTGTTTCTTTATCAGTGGCTGTTTATACTATAAAGGATGATAATCATCCTTCAAGAATAGCTACGGCATTATTCTGGACTATATTAGCTGTAATATTTATGTTTGGAGATTATATACCACCAGTACTAGTAGGTATACTACTAGTAGGTATGGGAATACTAACTGCATTTAAGCAGGTTAAAGTTGGTAATTTAAAGAACTCAGATGATGCTTTTAGACAAGCTAGTTCTGAAAAAATAGGAAACAAGATATTTATACCAGCTCTTGCAATTGCAATTGGAGCATTTGGATTTGCACAAATTTTATCAAAAGTAACAGATCAAGGTGGTCTTTTAGGTCTTGGTGCTGGTGCGGTTTTAGCAACATTATTGGCCTTAATAATAACAAAATCAAGCCCTAAAAATGTTGCTTATGATGGGGCAAGATTACTTGATCAAGTAGGGCCTTCAAGTATACTACCACAGCTTTTAGCAGCTTTAGGATCTTTATTTGCAGCTGCTGGTGTAGGTGAAGTTATATCAGAAGGAATATCTTCAGTAATACCACAAGGTAATATATTATTAGGAGTAATTGCTTATTGCTTAGGAATGGCAATATTTACAATGATTATGGGAAATGGTTTTGCAGCATTCACAGTAATAACAGCAGGAATTGGAATTCCTTTTGTATACTCACAAGGTGCAAATCCAGCTATAGCAGCATCTCTTGCTATGACTGCAGGATTTTGTGGAACATTAATCACACCAATGGCTGCTAACTTTAATGTTGTTCCAACCGCGCTCTTAGAAGCAAAAGATAAAAATCAAGTAATAAAATCGCAATTTCCAGTAGCTATAATTATGTTAGTTATTCATATAGTCCTAATGTATGTTTGGGCATTTAAATAAAAGGGGGAATAAAAATGAAAGTTTTAATAACGGGATTTGATCCATTTGGAGGAGAAAAAATTAATCCAGCTTTAGAAGCTGTAAAGAAAATAAATGATAATATTGCAGGAGCAGAAATAGTAAAGCTAGAAGTTCCAACAGTATTTAATAAATCTATTGATATATTAGATAAAGCAATAGAAAAAGAAAATCCGGATATAGTTATTTGTGTAGGACAAGCTGGTGGAAGGTTTGATATTAGCATAGAAAGAGTAGCTATAAATGTTGATGATGCAAGGATTGAAGATAATGAAGGTAATCAACCAATAGATAAAGCTATTAAAGAAGATGGAGAAAATGCTTATTTTGCAAGTATTCCAGTTAAAGCTATGGTAGAAGAAATAAAAGGAATAAATTTACCAGCATCTGTATCTAATTCAGCAGGTACATTTGTATGTAACCATATAATGTACGGATTATTATATTTAATTGATAAAAAATATAATAATGTAAGAGGTGGATTTATACATGTTCCATTTATACCAGAACAAGTTATAAATAAGAAAAATATGCCATTTATGAATACAGAAGATATAACAAAAGCTTTAGAGGCTGCTATAAAAGCTGCAGTAGAGAATAAAGAA
>CAYPYI010000103.1:0-4038 GCA_964415085.1 uncultured Tissierellaceae bacterium | reverse complement strand
TCATCAATACACATATTCTCCCACTTACCAAAGCCAAGTTCTTTTAATTCATCTAACTTTATTATATCTAAATTAAAATCCTCATTTATAATCTCAGCAGTATCTATAGCTCTTTTTTGTGTACTTGTATATATTTGGTCTATTTTAATATTATCTTCTTTAAATTTTTTCCTTAAATTATCTGCAGCCTCTTTACCTTCTTTTGTAAGATTTGAATTTAGCCAACCCTGTAAAATTTTCTTTTTATTCCATTCTGTTTCTCCATGTCTTATTACATATAGATTCAATCTAGTACCTCCTATTTTTTCCAGTTATTTTATCAATTGATATTTTGTATATAGCTGTAACAGAAACATCTCTTTTTGCTTCCATCACACCTTTTTCTAAAAACTCTGCTGCATATTTTTCTACGATATCTACAAGTATTTCTACTTTTTTATCCTCATCTTCTACTTCACTAACTTTTCCAAGTATAACAACTGATTCATAGGATGTATCTAAGTCTTTTGGTATTAATTCTGTCTTACCTACTATAGTTACACAAACATTATCATTATATCTAAAGTTATCAATTTTGTGTCCTTCCTTAGCACAATGAAAATAAATATAATTATCTTTATATATATAACTCATTGGAAATGCATAAGGAATATTACCCTCACCAACAGTTGATATGATACAGTATTCCTCTTTTTCAACAATCTCTAACATTTCATCATTATTTAACACTCTTGCTCCATCAATAATTCTAGGTTTAGTAAACTTGATAATATCTCCTCCACTTTTTATATTTTCCCTCTAGTTTCTTTAGGATATATTCTATAAGGAACTTTACCTTTTATTTGGATTTTCTTTATAGGACCTATAGCCCTGCTATCCAAACTATTCTCTCTATTATCCCCTAATACAAAATATTCTCCCTCTTTAAGCACTAAAGGATATTCAACTAAATCATATATTTCATAAGTTTCACCTTTAAAGGTATCTCTTGTTTCCACCTGTCCATTTACAAATAGTTTTCCATCTATTATTTCTATTGTATCTCCCGGCTTTGCTACTACTCTTTTTATTAAATTATCTCTATTTAATTCTTCCTTCATATTAAGTTTAAATTTAACATTATCAATCATTGCGCTAAATTCATCAAACATGTTATATATAATTCCATTTTTATCTTTTTCAGTATTAAGAACTACTACATCATCTATCTCTATATCATTAAATCTATAGGTAATTCTATTTAATACAACCTTATCTTTATTATAAAAACTTGGCTCCATACTAATCCCACTAACAACAGTAAATGATCCTATATTTCCTATTACGAAAAATGAAATAACTAAAGCTATTAAAATAGTATACACCCACTCAAATATATTTTTACCTATGCTTTGTTTATTATTTTCATTTGGTTTTTCATCAACTTCTATATTATTATTTTCTTCCAACACTATCACATCCTTCTTAAATTATTATATCATAATTTAATTTTTTTATTATATTAAATGAACATCTAATTGTTAAGTTTTTATTTCTGAATTAATAAATGCTTATATCTTTAAATAATTTAATGTTTCTATCAATTTTGGTAAAAAAAAAGACTCATCTCCTCCAAATTATAAGAACTGAAGGAGATTTATCTCTAATTTTTTTAATTATTTTCTTCTTTTTCATTTTCTTTTTCTTTTTCATCATATTCTTTTAAAGCATTCATAATATTACCTGGAATCCTTGCAACTAATATAAACATAACTATTATTATTACTATTATAATAAGTTGAGAGAGCTTTAAATTTTTTATAATTTCCATATAGTTCTACCTACTTTACTATAAATTTATATTATGCCTATTTAACTCTTCTTCTATAAATATATTATCTAGAGACCAGAATTTTTTAAATTCATAGTAACTATCTTTATCTTCTTTAGTAACTACTTTTTTATCATTTTTCTTTGCTCTTATTAATATATTTTTAGGCGTATGTTCCATATCAATAAACTCTAATAACTCAACGTCATATTTAAAAAGTTCTAATACTTTCCCTCTTAAGCTATCTGTTACTAATGATGATAACTTTTCTTTAATAATTCCATGTTTTAGCATTGGATTTAATGTTTCATTTTCTATTTTACTAAAAAATTCACTTTGACAGCATGGTACTGATAGTATTACATCACAGTCCCAACTAATAGCCTGAACTAGTGCTGCATCAGTTGCAATATCACATGCATGTAGAGTAACTATCATATTAATCTTTTCATCACTTTTATAATCTTTTATATCACCATACTGAAATTCTAGATTTTCATAATTTAGTTCTTTTGCTGTCTTACTACAAAACTTAATAACATCTTCTTTTAAATCAAGACCTATTATATTTACATTTAAATCTAGTATTTGAACTAGATAGTAATAAAGTGCAAAAGTTAAATAACTTTTCCCACATCCAAAATCTACAATATTTATAACTTCTTTATCCTTAATATCATCTATTACATCTTCTACAAGTTCTAAAAATCTATTGATCTGTTTAAATTTATCAAATTTACTTGGCTTTACCTTACCATTTTTATCCATAATATCTAGCTTTATTAAAAAGTCTATCTTTTCATTATCTTTTAATATATAATTTTTTTCTCTATTATGGGATAGATCTAAGTCTTTTTTTGTAGGTTTATGATCTATAATCTTAACTTTTCTTTTTTTACTAAGTAAAATTTGTATATCTTTTTCTAAAGTAAAAATCATACACTGTTTATAGTTTTCATAAATTATATCTGAGATTTTTTCAATAAATTCTTCTTTTTTAAGGTTTTCATGATAAACTTTATCATTGGTATAATAACTTATTTGATACATTATTTCATTTTTTATAATAACAGGTTTTGAATCTATTTTATTAATATCTCCATCTTTATCCCTTTTATTACTAATTACCATTTGTACAAAGGTCAAATCATTTATAGATGTTTTTATACATTCTTTTAAATTTTCCATATCTATCTCCTAAATATTATTAACAACTTGATCTAGAACTTCACCTATACTGTCAGTAAATGTATATAGAGCTCTTGAATCATAGCTAGTTTGCGTTTTATTTATTAGTACAAGCTTATCACCATTATAAAAATCAATAAGCCCTGCTGCTGGATATACTGTTAGAGAAGTTCCTCCCACTATTAATACATCTGCTTTTGATATATACATAATAGATCTATTTATAGTATCATTATCAAGTCCTTCTTCATATAAAACTACATCTGGCTTTATAACATGTCCACATTTTTCACATTTTGGAACTAATTCTTTTGAGTTTATTATATAATCTAAATCATAAAAACTACTACATTTCTCACAATAGTTTCTATGTATTGACCCATGTAATTCTAGAACTTCTTTAGAGCCTGCTTCTTGATGAAGTCCATCTATATTTTGAGTTATAACAGCCTTTAGTTTACCCATTTTTTCTAATTTAGCAAGTGCTAAATGTGCCTTATTAGGCTTTGCATCTTTATGAATCATTTGGGTTTTATAATACTCATAAAAATCTTCTGGATGATCTCTATAACAACTATGACTTAGCATATATTCTGGTGGATAATTTTCATTTTTTGATGTAGTGTATAATCCTGTATTTGATCTAAAATCTGGTATATTACTTTCTGTTGATACCCCTGCACCTCCAAAGAATACTATATTGTTACTTTCTTTTACTATCTTTTTAAAGTTTTCTAATTTATTATCCATTACAATCACCTCTATTAGTATTATAGCATATAAGTTTTTATTATTCTTTTTACTAAAAAAAATCTGAGTAGATTATCTACTCAGATTCTAAAAGTTTGGGGTACTTTTGATTTATAAACATAAACATATTATTAAAATGTTATTTAGCTATATTTTTACCTGCTATTCTACCGAAAACTATTATATCAGCTATAGCATTACTTCCTAATCTATTTGTACCATGAATTCCACCTGTAACTTCTCCAGATGCATATAAACCTTTTATAACTTCTCCATTAGTGTTTAATACT
>CAYPYI010000102.1:0-4046 GCA_964415085.1 uncultured Tissierellaceae bacterium | reverse complement strand
AATAATATTTGACAATAATATTTTTTTAGTATAAGATTAGATAAAATTAAAAGAAAAAATCTTTGAAACAGAGAGTAGTAAAAAAATTAACTTACACAGAGAGCTGTATTAAGGTGAAAGTCAGCAAAGTGAAATTTTTATGAAAAGAGCTGTTAAGATGGAATTGACAAAGCAAATGCGAGTATCTTTTCCCGTAATCAGTCGTTACCTGAATTAAGTTATATATTTATTTATATAATTAGAGTGGCACCGCGGGCTAATACCTCGTCTCTTTCATGAGACGAGGTATTTTTTTATTTATATAAATATAGAATATAAAATATAAAAATAAATTAGGAGGAATTATAATGAAAATAAATAAAAAGTTTTTTTTAATAGTAAGTTTAGTATTAGCCATGTCAGTTTTAACTGCATGTGGAAATAAATCAGAATTTGAGGAAAATAGTGTAGGATATATTAAGGATAATGGTAAGTTAAAAGTAGGAACTAGTGCAGACTATCCACCATATGAGTTTCATGCTTTAATTGATGGTAAAGACGAAATAGTAGGATTTGATATGGCTTTAGCAAATTATATAGCAGAAGAATTAGGAGTTGAACTTGAAATAGTAGAAATGGATTTTAAAAATTTAGTTGGATCTTTACCAACAGGCAAAATCGATATGGTTATAGCAGCTATGACTCCAGGTGGAGATAGAGATTTGAACTTTAGTGATATTTATTATGAAGCAACTCATGGTATATTAGTTAGAAAAGATAAAATAGATTTAATAAAGACAGAGGAAGATTTAAAAAATAAAAAAGTAGGAGTTCAAATGGGAAGTGTACAAGAAGAGATTGCCAGTAAAATAGAAGGAGCAGATTTAACAAGCCTTTCTCTTACAAATAACTTAATAATGGAATTACTTACAGAAAAAGTAGATTATATAGTTATGGAGAAACCTGTAGCACAGTCTTATGCAAGTACAAATGAAGATTTAGTTTTAGTTCCAGAAATAGAGCTTGTAGATGAAGATGGTGGGGGATCTGCTGTAGCTATGAAAAAAGGTAATGATGAATTAACAGAGAAAGTAAATGAAATTCTTAAAAAAGTTAAGGAAGAGAAATTAATGGATGAATGGGTTATTGAAGCAAATGAAATTTTAAATGACTCAAGAGACTAATTGGGAGGAATAAAAATGTTTGAGATTTTAAGTAAATATGGTATTTACTATTGGAAAGGAATAGCAGTTACATTAGCACTTTCATTTCTTTCTTTAATAATAGGAACATTCTTAGGAGTTCTACTTAGTCTTATGAGACTTTCTAAAAGGAAATTATTAAATGTTATTTCTAAAGTTTATATTTCGATTTTTAGAGGAACCCCATTATTTGTTCAATTATCAATAGTACATTTAGGACTTTATGCAGTATTAAAGATTAATTTAAATCCATTTACAAGTGGGTTGATAGCAGTTTCATTAAACAGTGCAGCTTATGTGGCTGAGATAATAAGATCGGGTATTCAATCAATTGATAAAGGCCAGAAAGAAGCAGGTAGAAGTTTAGGTTTATCAGAATCTCAAACAATGAAGCATATAATATTTCCACAAGCAATTAGAAATATCTTACCAGCTTTAGGTAATGAATTTATTACTCTAGTAAAAGAAACATCAATTGTTTCTCAAATAGGAGTTGCCGACTTAATGTACGGAGCAGATAGAGTAAATGCAATTACAAATAATTATTTAGCATTTATATTAGTAGCAATATTTTATTTTGTAATAACTTATATATTGTCTAAGTTTTTAGAAAGATTTGAGAAGAAGGTGGCATATAATGATTAAAATAGAGGGTCTAAATAAGAGTTTTGGAGATAAAGAAGTTTTAAAAAATATAAATCTTGAGATTGATGAAAAAGATGTAATAAGTTTGATAGGTCCATCAGGTTCTGGTAAAAGTACATTACTTAGATGCATTAATTATATTGAAAAACCAACAAGTGGTAAGATATATTTTGAAGGAAAAGAATTAGGTAATGAAGAGAAACATATTGATAAAATAAGAGAACAGATGGGAATGGTATTCCAACAGTTTCAGTTATTTCCACATAAAACTGTTATGGAAAACATAACACTTGCACCCGTTTTAACTGGTAAAAATACAGAAGATGAAGCTATTAAAATAGCTAGTAATCTTCTAGAAAGGATGGATCTTATAGATAAAAAAGATGATTATCCGAATTCTTTATCAGGGGGACAAAAACAAAGGGTAGCTATTGCAAGAAGCCTTGCTATGGAACCTAAATTAATGCTTTTTGACGAGGTAACTAGTGCATTAGATCCGGAAATGGTGGGGGAAGTTTTAAATGTTATGAAAGAGCTTGCAATTGAAGGCATGACAATGGTAGTTGTAACTCATCAAATGGGGTTTGCAAAAGAGGTTGCTAATAAAGTAGTTTTTATGGCTGATGGAGAAATTGTAGAGACGGGAAGTCCTAATGAAATTTTTGAAAATGCTAAAAATGAAAGAACAAAAGATTTTTTATCAAAAGTTTTAGAATATTAAAGACCTTACGGTCTTTTTTTATTTTTATGATATAATAGATAAATGTTAAAATAAAAGGATGCGATATAATTGAAGTATGGATTTATAGGTAGTGGAAATATGTCTGAAGCAATAATTGCAGGAATGATTAAATCAGGCAAATATAATAGTAAAGATATTAATGTATCAAGTAGGAATATGAATACATTACTTAACTTTAAAACTAGATATAATATAAATGATCTTAGCTCAAATAAAGAATTAGCTAAATTGTCAGATATAATTATAATAGCAGTAAAACCGAATATGTATGATATTGTTTTAAAAGAAATAAAAGATGAAATAACAGATGAAAAAGTTATTGTAAATATAGCAGCAGGAAAAAATATTAGTGATATAAAAAAACATTTTGATAAAAATATAAAAGTAATTAGGGTAATGCCAAATACACCAGCTCTTGTAAATGAGGCAATGAGTGTGATATTTCCAGATAACTATTCAAACGAGGAAGACATTTTGATGGTAGAGAAAATTTTCAATAGTTTGGGTAAAACTGAAATTTTAGATGAATCATTAATTCATGCAGTTATTGGTGTAAGTGGTTCAAGTCCAGCTTATGTATATATGTTTATTGAGGCTCTAGCAGATGCTGGGGTTACAGAAGGATTAAGTCGTGATACAGCATATAAACTTGCAGCACAAGCTGTATTAGGATCGGCTAAAATGGTACTTGATACAAACATACATCCAGGGAACTTAAAAGATAATGTTTCTTCACCAGGTGGAACTACAATTAAAGCTGTATCCAGTTTGGAGCAAACAGGCTTTAGAGGAAGTATAATAAAAGCAGTTGATGAATGTATTAAAAAATCTAAAAGTATGTAAAAAGATGCTAATTGGGTAAGTATAATATGTAGGTTAATTTAATATATTAAAGGAGATGGTATAATGAAAAAGATAGCTATTTTATTAGAAAGTCAATTTGATGAAAGAGAATTATTATATCCTTACTATAGATTACTAGAAGAAGGATATACAGTTGATGTAATAGGAACACAGAAAGACACAGTATATAAATCAAAAGTTGGACTTGAGTTTGAGAGTACTCATTCATCCGAAGAAATTACAGCTAATGATTATGATGCAGTAGTTATACCAGGAGGTTTTTCACCTGATTATATGAGAAGATGTATCCATACTGTAGATTTTGTAAAAGAAATGGATAAGCAAGGAAAAATTATTGCAGCAATATGTCATGGACCTTGGATGCTAGCATCGGCTTGTGACCTAGAAGATAGAAATATTACTTCATTTTATTCTATAAAAGATGATTTAATAAATGCTGGAGCAAACTATATAGATGAAGCTGTTGTAGTTGATGAAAATATAATAACATCAAGAACTCCAAAAGATTTAACAGTATTTGTAAAGACAATAATTGAGAAATTAGAAAAATAAAAAAAGCCTCTCTTATAAGAGAGGCTTTTTGACGAAAAGGTTGAAATATAATATTATAAGAG
>CAYPYI010000101.1:0-4091 GCA_964415085.1 uncultured Tissierellaceae bacterium | reverse complement strand
ATAGTACCATCTTCATTTTGATAGTTTTCAAGTACTGCTGCTAAAGTTCTACCTACAGCAAGTCCTGATCCATTTAAAGTATGAACATATTCTACTTTTCCTGTTTCATCATTTCTGTATCTTAAGTTAGCTCTTCTAGCTTGGAAATCTTCAAAGTTACTGCAGCTTGAAATCTCTACATAAGAATTATAACTTGGCATCCAAACTTCTATATCATAAGTTTTTGCACTTGAGAAACCTAAGTCTCCTGTACTTAGCATTACAACTCTATAAGGAATTTCTAATTTTTGTAAGATCATCTCTGCATTATTAGTTAATTTTTCTAACTCATCATAAGAATCTTTAGGGTTAACTAATTTTACAAGTTCAACTTTATCGAATTGATGGTTTCTTATAACTCCTCTTGTATCTCTACCAGCAGCTCCTGCTTCTTGTCTAAAGCAAGGAGTATATCCTGTATATTTTATTGGTAACTCTTCTTGTTTTAGAATCTCATCTCTATGAAGATTTGTAAGTGGTACCTCTGCTGTTGGAACTAAGAAATAATCTTTACTTGGTAAGTGGAACATATCATTTTCAAATTTTGGTAATTGACCAGTTCCTATCATACTATCTCTATTTACCATGAATGGAGTTAACATTTCTTTATAACCATGTTCTAAAGTATGAGTATTTAACATAAAGTTAATTAATGCTCTTTCTAAGTTTGCTCCTAATCCTTTAAATAAAGTAAATCTTGTTCCTGTTATTTTTGAAGCTCTTTCAAAATCTAATATATCTAAGTCAGATCCTAAATCCCAATGTGCTTTAGGTTCGAAATCAAATTCTGTTGGCTCTTTATATTTTCTAATTTCTACGTTATCTTCATCTGATACTCCTTCTACTACTGAATCATTTGGAGTGTTTGGAATATTAAGAAGATGTTGTTTGATTTTTTCATCAATTTCTTTTACTTCTACATCTAATTCCTTTACTTCATCTGATAATGACTTCATTTGTTTAATTACTTCTGTTGCATCTTTTCCTTCTTTTTTAAGTAGAGGTATTTCTTTTGAAACCTTATTTTGCTCAGCTTTCATTTCCTCAACTTTTGTTAAAAGACTTCTTCTATCCTCATCTAATTTTAATATTTCATCTATTGGATAGTCTCCGTGTCTTTTTGATAATGCTTTTTTCACTTCATCTGGATTATTTCTAATTCTTCTAATATCTAACATATATATCCTCCTTTTAAGATAAAAAAATCTCGTCCTAAAAACATAAGGACGAGATATATACCCGCGTTGCCACCCTAATTAATCTATAATATATAGATTCTCTTAAGTAAAATTAGCTCCAGGCTAGATTCAATAACTCCATCTACTAGTTTACACCAACCACTAGCTCTCTGTAAGACTTGTATTATCTACTATTTCCCTTCTTCGCTATTATTAAGTTACAAATAATTATATCATAAACATTGAAAGAATCAAGATGTATATTGTTTTTTTAAGTTTTAGTCAATCATTTCAAATTCTGCTGTGAAAAATCTTAACTGTTTTGGCTCATATACAAACTTTAATCCTTTTATATCATCTTTATGTTTATATAGAGAAATTACAGCATCAGCTACAACATCCATATGTCTATAAGTATAAACTCTTCTTGGTATAGTAAGTCTTACTGTTTCAAGTTTAGGTTTATGGTTCTCTCCAGTTTTAATATCTCTTCCAGCGGAAACTATTCCCCTTTCCATACTTCTTACTCCTGATTCTAGATATAAATAAGCTGCTAATGCTTGTGCTGGAAACTCTTCTTGATCTAGGTGAGGACAAAATCTTCTAGCATCTAAGAATACTGCATGGCCTCCAATAGGCTCTATTATAGGTATACCAGCTTCTAATAATTTATCTCCTAAATATCGAACTTGTTTTATTCTATGTTCTATATATTCAAATTGCATAGATTCATTAAGTCCTATACTAAATGCTTGCATATCTCTTCCTGACATTCCACCATAAGAAGGCATTCCTTCAAATACTACTACCATTTCCCTTGCTTTTAAGAATAATTCTTCATCTCTTAATGCTAAGAAACCTCCCATATTTACAATGCCATCTTTTTTACCACTCATTGTAGCACCATCAGAATAATTAAACATTTCTCTTACAATTTCTTTTATGGTTTTATCTTCGTATCCTTCTTCTTGTTCCTTTATAAAATATGCATTCTCTACACATCTTGTTGCATCATAAAACACTTTAATACCATATTTATTAGTAAGTTCTCTAACATCTTTCATATTCTTCATAGATACAGGCTGTCCACCTGCTAAATTTACAGTAACTGCTAAACATACATAAGCAATATTTTCGGGTCCTTTTTCTTTTATAAGATTTTCTAATTTTTCTAGATCAATATCCCCTTTAAAAGGTATATTTAAACTAGCATCATGTGCCTCATCTCTTATTATATCTACAAATATTCCACCATTATTTTCTTGATGAAATCTTGTAGTTGTAAAGTACATATTACCAGGAACATATTGACCCTTTTTTATAGCTACAGTAGATAATATGTTCTCTGCCCCACGTCCTTGGTGTGTCGGAATTAAATATTCAAAACCAAAAATATCTTTTACTGTTTCTTGTAAATGCTTGAAATTTCTACTTCCTGCATAAGCTTCGTCTCCTACCATCATTCCTGCCCACTGTTTATCACTCATAGCATTTGTACCACTATCTGTTAGTAGATCAATATATACATCTTCTGAGTCTATAAGGAATGTATTGTAGCCCGACTTTTTTAATACTTCTTCTCTTTCTTTTCTACCAATCATTGAAACCGTTTCCACAACCTTTATTCTAAAAGGTTCTGCTGGATATTTTTTTAAATCCATGTTAATCCCTCCCATTTTTATAATTATTATTCTTACGTGATGCATGATGCATTAATAATATGATATAATACATCTCATGTCAACATTTTTTAGTTTTAATTATACCTATGATATAATAAGATTAATTATTAAAATATATATGAACGGAGAGAATCTATGCAGCTTGTTAAAAAAACATTGAGTGATCAAATCTATGACATTCTAAAACATGAAATTCTTACACAAAAAATAGAATTTGGTGAACTACTAGTTAATAGAAGCCTTCAAGAGAGGTTTAATGTAAGTTCAACGCCAGTAAGAGATGCTATAAATAGACTATTTGCAGATGGGCTTGTAGGAGATATAAATAAATCAGGTGCTAAAGTAATTGAATTTGATCTTAAATTTGCATGTGAAATTAATGAAATTCTTATGTTTATTATCCAGTCTGGAATATACCTATCCTATAAAAAAGCAGATAGATTAGATGTTGTTAATGATCTAAATAAATATATTGATCTTCAAAAGCAACATGTTGGTAGCGAGGAATATTTTGACTACGATTATAATTTTCATAAAACTTTTGTAAATTATTCTTCTAATGAAAGGCTTATTAAACTATTTAAGGAATATAATGTACTACAAGAAGTTCTAGTTAGATCTTTTTATGAAACTAACACTAAAGAAAGCCAGTTAAAATCTATAAACTCACATGAACTTATGGCTCAGTATTTTAAAGATGGAGAAATTGACAAACTAATAAAACTTAATGAAGAGCATTATGAAAATGCTGAAAAACTTTTTAAAAAGAAGTTAAAAAAATAAACACTTTGACATATATTAAATGTCAAAGTGCTTTTTTTTAATTTAATTTCATATCTCCTCTTTTTATATATCCTCTTTTTTTCATAAATCTTGATATATAAAAAGAAATTATACCAGGTAAGATAAAATGCATTAAAAGGATCTCTATTATAACTTTAATGTCATATCCCATTGTATCTAAAACCGCTATTTGACCTACTAAACCACTTGTTCCCATACCTGCTCCTATAGAACTACTTTCCATCTTAAGTACTACTGAAGATATTGGACCTAGTATTGCACTTGTAATTATAGCTGGTAACCATATTCTAGGTTTTCTAACTATATTTGGGATTTGAAGCATAGACGTTCCAATTCCTTGGGCTATAAAACCTCCAAACCCATTTTCATCATATGAACTTACTGCAAA
>CAYPYI010000100.1:0-4189 GCA_964415085.1 uncultured Tissierellaceae bacterium | reverse complement strand
CTATTAATATAGCTTCTTATTTTATACTTAGTCATAGATTTAAAAAGTCCTTTAAATATTTTAAAGTTTTTATTATATTTATTAAGTAATCAAGTGTCACTCTATAAAGTCATAACCCATTGTTAGATCTGTAGTGATATCACATTAGTCAAATATAATAAGTTACATAGAAAGGATCAAGTGTAAAATTATATTAAATTAAACTATTAATATAGCTTCTTATTTTATACTTAGTCATAGATTTAAAAAGTCCTTTAATTATTTTAAAGTTTTTTATTATATTAATTATTTACTCAATTGTCACTAGAAGAAGCTAGCTTAAATGCAAAACTAAGATATCTATTCTAATGTCAAATCTCAAACGCCAGTCAAGTATTTAAGAATAATATGTCAAAATAAAATATAATAAAATTACATATAAAGGAATAAGCATAAAAATATATTAAATTAAAGCTTTTAATATAGCTTCTTACTCTATACTTAGTCATAGATATAAAAAAGTCCTTTAATTATTTTAAAGTTTTTTATTCTATTTATTAAACGGTCAAATGTCACTCTATAAAGTCATAACCAAGTTGTCGAATCTCAAGTGATATCTAAGCTGTCATAACCAAGATGTCAAAATATAATAAAAACACATATAAAGGATTAAGTATAAAAATATATTAAATTAAAAACTTTTAATATAGCTTCTTACTCTATACTTAGTCATAGATATAAAAAGTCCTTTAATTATTTTAAAATCTTTTTATTCTATTTATTAATCAGTAATATATCCTCGATATTTCAAACTATGATGCTAGTATAGAAAATGAAAGTTTGGAGAGTATAAATGAAAATAATAATATTAAAATAGTAATTCTAAAAGATAGATTCTTAGTAGATATATAGAAAAAATAGAACGTAAAATACAAAAAAGACACTTGCAAAAGCAAATGTCTTTTTTTCCGTTTATCATTAATTTAAGAGAGTCCAAAACAATTCTCTGAATTTACCAGAATATCTTATTTTAAAACTACTCTTAATATATCATCATTATATTAAGAATGCAAGGAAGAAACATGTAAAATTTTATGTAAACGTTAGTCAAATTAAAATAAAAATATATTCATAAAAATTTAAAAATAATCTGTAAATGAAATGTAATATTAAAATAAGGCCTTTTAGTCACTCATTATGTTATAATATTCTTTAAGTGAGAAACTTTATCAAGAAAGATATCTAAAAATTTAGAAAGATAATTAAATAGTAAGTTAATAATTCTAGATAAGAAGTCTAGTTAGAAGAAGGTGTAATAATGATCTTTAATATTTTGATTTTATTAAAATTTATCATATTTACAAGTATAACTAAAGTAAGTTTTAATAGAATAAGCGTAATATTAATAAGTAGCTTAATAACAGGAATAATATTCTACTTTATAGCAAGTAGAAGCAAAGAGAAAAATAAATTTAGAAATGTATTTATATTCTACATAATAATATCTATAATACTTCTGGCAGATAGTGCATATTATGGTCACTTTAATTCACTACCTAATATACTAGCATTAAAACAAGCAGGACAACTATCAGCAGTGGGAGATAGTATAAAGTATTTACTTAACTTTAAATTAATACTTTTAATTATAGATATACCTATAATAATTCTTTTAAGACTAAAGTCTAAAAAGAACAAAAGAAAAAATAACAGTCTTAAAATTAGAAATGAGAAATCATATTTATTTACTAATATAATAATGCTAATAATAGTTTTTTCAGTAGTTTTTGTAAAAGGACAGTTTACATCAATAAAATCTCAAGAGTTATATACCTATCACTTAAGTGATATTAAGAATACTCTTTTTACAAAAAACAATAAAGATAAAACCATTACTGAAAAAGATCTTTTAGAAATAAAAGAAAGAACAAAATTAAAAGAAGGAAAGCACACAGGTATTGCAAAAAATAGAAACTTAATAGTACTTCAAATAGAAGGGCTTCAAAACTTTGTTGTAGGACTTGATTATAATAATCAAGAAGTAACACCTAACTTAAATAAATTAATAAAAGATGATGGATCCTTATACTTTAATGACTATCATCAACTACTAGGAAGAGGCAATACATCTGATGCAGAGTTTGTAACTAATAATAGTTTACACCCATCAATGGAAGAGCCAACCTATAGTCAGTATGAGAAAAATACCTTTTATTCACTTCCTAATCTTTTGAAAGATTACGGATATACATCATGGGCTTTTCATGGCTTTGAAAAATCCTTTTGGAATAGAGAAAAGGCTTATGTAAATCAAGGTTTTGAAAGATTCTTATCAGAAGAAGACTATGAATTTGATAAAGAAGATATAATAGCCTTTGGTATAAAAGATGAAGATTTTTACATGCAAACAATAGATTACCTAAAAGAGTTAGATAAAGTGGATGATAATCCGTTTTATGCATTTATAATAAGCTTAAGTAGTCATACACCATTTACCATGCCTGAAAAGTATAATAAACTAGAGATATTAAAAGAGCATGATGGTAATATGGTAGGAGATTATATTCAATCAGTTCATTATGCAGATTATGCAATAGGACTATTCTTAGATCAGCTTAAAGAAGAAGGCCTATATGATAATTCTGTAATATGTATATATGGAGATCACTTTGGAATAAGTGCAGCTCAAAAAGAAGCTCCACTTGTTAATAGCATAATAGGAAGAGAATATGACTTTGATACAATGATGAATATTCCTTTAATTATAAATATTCCAGGTGAGGATATAAATGAAACTATTACACAAACAGGAAGTCAAATTGACTTTTTCCCAACAGTACTTAATCTATTTGGATATGAAAATAAAAAAGGATTAATGTTTGGAAGGGACTTAGTAAACTATAGTGGGGATAATATAGTAATGAGTCAGACCTATATGTTAAAGGGTTCATTTATTACCAAAGATTTATTATTTGAAATATCAAGAGATAATGTCTTTGAACATAGTAGACTAATAAATAGGCAAACTAGAGAGGTTCTAGATGTAGAAAAGGCCCGAGATATTTCAGAATATGTAAATAGAGAAATTAATATGTCAAACTATATTTTAAAAACAGATTATTTTAAGGAGATGAAAATTGATGAGAAAAATTAAGAACTTAAGTATACTTTTAGTTATGTTGATTTTATTATCTACATTAATCCCTTCGATAGCTTTTGCTGAGACTCAAATTTTACCAAATGCTACAGGGGATGAAATACAAAAAGATTTAGAAGAAAAAGACAAAGATCACAATATACTTGAAAATGAAAAACCAGAAGATAAGCAAGAAACAATTCCTAAAAAACGTGAATATTTAAAAAGCAATACAAAAGATAAAGAAGAAACAGAAGATATAGAAAATTTATCAGATAGAGAAATTCAAAAGAAATATGAACAAGCTTTAATTGATAAACACAATCTACAAATAGAATTTAATAAAGTATTAAAAGAACAAGAAATAGCTAAAAGAGAATTACAAGGATTTAAAAATTCAATTAATACAACATCAGCTAAAAAAGTACCAGTTCTTTTATACCATCATATACTTCCTAAAGAAGATATAATAAAATATGGTTGGCAAGATAATTCGGGAGTAATTTCTTTAGAAGACTTTAAAGCTCAAATGAAGTATTTAAAGGATAATAACTATTTTACTGCAACAGCAGATGAGGTAGCACTATATGCAAAAGGTGAAATGAGACTTCCTGAAAAAACTGTAGCTATAACTTTTGATGATGGATATTTAAGCAATGCAAAGCATGCTTACCCTGTATTAAAAGAGAACAATATGAAGGCTACTATATTTATAATAGGAGATACAAACGAAAGAGAAAAAGAAGAGTACGATCCAAGTGATTTACAAAGAATTCACTTACCAGATTTAGATCTTTATAAAGATGTATTTAAATATGAATCCCATACATATGGGTTACATGACTTTATAGATAACTTAACAGGTCTTCAAACTGCATCAAGAGATGAGATATTAAGAGATACTGGTAAATTTAGACAGTTAATTCCATCATTTACATTAGCTTATCCTGGTGGAAGATATAATGATAATATAATAGAAAGTATTAAAACAGCAGGATATACATCTGCATTTACAACTCAAGCAGGATATGTACAAAAGGGAAGTAATCTTTATAAACTACCAAGATTTATAAT
>CAYPYI010000099.1:0-4245 GCA_964415085.1 uncultured Tissierellaceae bacterium | reverse complement strand
TATGCAGTAGTTAAGGGAATCCTTGATATGTTTGGTGAAGAAGAAGGATGGGCCTACCTAGAAGCCCTTAATAGCAACATAGAATTCTACGGTAAGAGAGGTAAAGATCCTGAAGAAAAAGTAGTAGCTGGAGAATTTGCTATAGGAATTATACCTGCAGATAAGGGTTCATTTGATGTAGCAGAAAAAAACAACCTAACTGTTGTGTATCCAGAAGACGGAATTCCTTGGGTTCCAGAAGGAGTTGCAATATTCGAAGGTGGACAAGGTGAAGATATTGCAAAAGCATTTATAGATTTTATGTTAAGAGATGAAAATCAAAAGAAATTGTCAGAATTAGATGGTAAAGAGAGTGCTCAAATGATCAAAGAAGGAATAGAAGGATATGATTTAGGACTTCCTAAAGATAAACTTATTGAACAAGATATAAAAACATTTGGTTCAATGAGAGAAGAAATATTAAATAAATGGGAAGAATTAACTAAAGGAAAATAATAAGACAAAGGTGATATAAATGGGGAAAAAAGCAAATGTTTTAAACTTATTAGATAAATTTTTAAAATTAAGTATAATTTTAATAGTTTTAATATTTGTTTTATACCCATTTATATCTGTTTTTTTAAAGGCTTTATATATTGATGGAAAAGTAAATTTAAAAGAATTTAAATTTATAATTGAAGAGTCATATTTATTAAAAAATTCAATTAAATCAGCAAGTATATCTGCCTTAATATCAACAATATTTGCACTTTCAATAGCGCTATTTACCTTATTTATTAGTGAGAAAAGTAAAAAAATAATTATGTTTATACTATTACTTACTATGGTTTCTCCTCCATTTATTGGATCATTAACATATATACAATTATTTGGTAGAAATGGCTTTATAACAAAACAAATATTAAATTTATCAATAAATCCATATGGAATATGGGGGATAGTGAGTGTTCAAACATTAGGTTATACATCTCTTAATAGTGTGCTGTTAATAGGATATTTAAAAAACTTGGATAAAACTATAATTGAATCAGCAAGATCTTTAAAAGCAACGACTACAAGTATTATAACAGAAATAATAATACCAATAATTGCACCAGCTATTGCAGTGAGTTTCTTACTGAGTTTTATAAGATCAATGGCAGATTTTTCAAGTCCTATGATAATAGGTGGCTCTTTTAATACACTAGCTACAGAGGCCTACCTTTCTATAATAGCTAAAGGAAATGCAACTAGGGCATCATCCATATCAATAATATTATTAATACCATCTATAATAGTATTTATTATTTACAGAAGATTTTCAAAAAGTCAAAAAAGTGCTTCTAAGAACTTAAAATCATCAGATATAGGGTTAAGGAAAAATGGAATATACCATATGATAAAAATTTTGTCTCTATTTTTTATCATATGGCTTCTAATTCAATATATAGCAGTATTTACATCTGCTATAACTGATAAATATAAAGGAGAAGTATATTTTACAATAGATAATATTATAGATAGTATCCCATATATAAAAGATAGCTTTTTAAGGAGTATCACATATTCATTGGTTGCAGGAATACTTGCAAGTTCTATAGGTTTTATAATTTCTTATTATTCTTATATAAGGGATATTAAATATATGAAGATTATAGATTTTATCGCTAATATGCCATATATAGTTCCGGGAACTTTTTTCGGTCTTGGATATATTTTTGCATTTAACAAAGGATTTATTAAATTAACAGGAACTGCAACTATTGTCATACTAAATTTAATTTTTAGGCAAGTACCTATGTCTATAAGAACTATACAAAATTCTATGACACAGATAGAAAAAAGAGTAATAAACTCAGCTAAAGATTTAGGTGCTCACAACTTATATGTATTTAAAGATATTATTTTTCCACTTAGTTTTGAAGGAATATTTTTATCATTTACAAATGCATTTATATCATCAATGACTACTATTGGCTCTATAATATTTTTAGTTTATCCTAATAGAAAGCTTGCTACACTAGTTTTATTTGACTTAGTAGCTAGTGGAAAATATAAAATAGCATCAGTTCTTTCATGTTTAATAATAATAATTTGTTTAATTGTAAGCATATTAACTTATAATATTTTTAATAGAGGTAAACAAAATGTTTCTAGAAATTAATAACATAAAAAAAGTATATAAAGATGTAATAGCATTAAATAATATATCTTTTAAGATTAAAGAAAAAGAAATAGTATCAATACTAGGTCCATCTGGATGTGGGAAAACAACCATGTTACAATCAATTGGTGGATTCGTTGATATTGACTATGGAAATATAATTTTAGACGGAGAAAACATAGAAAATAAAGATCCAGAAGAGCGTGAAGTAGCAACCGTAGTTCAATCATATGGCCTATTTCCACATAAAAATGTGATAGAAAATATAATTTATGGACTTAAATTTAAGGGTTACAATAGAAAAAATGCTAAGATAGAAGGAAAAAAGATGCTTGAAGTTTTAAATCTTTCTGGATATGAAAATAAAAAAGTAACAGAATTATCAGGAGGAGAACAGCAAAGAGTGGCTCTGGGAAGAGCATTGATAGTAAAACCTAAGCTACTTCTTCTAGATGAACCATTTTCGAATTTAGACACTAACTTAAGAGTTTCAATGAGAAAAGAACTTATTAGAATTAGAGATATTTTTAATATAACAATGATTTTTGTAACACATGATCAAGAAGATGCTTTTTCTATTGCTGATAGAATTATTATTATGAATAAAGGAAATATAGAACAAATAGATACAGCTAAAAATATTTATGAAAAACCTAAAAGTAAATTTGTACTTGAATTTATAGGGACAAGTAATATATCAAATGAATATTTTGTAAGACCAGAAGATATAATAATAAGTGATAATGGAATAGATGCTTTGATTATAGATAAAAACTATAAAGGAGCATTACTTGAATACATTATATGCGTAGAAAATAAAAAATATAAAATGTTAAGATTAAATAATGAGAAAGAATTGGAAGTAGGAAATAAAATAAAAGTAAAAATGGAGAAGAGGAAGATATGAAAATATTACATGTATTAGCACAATTACCATCAAGAACTGGTTCAGGAGTATATTATTCTAATATGATAGAAGAATTTTCTTCTTATGGCTATGAACAAAAGGCCATTTTTGGTCATCAGGATGACTTTGAGTGGGATATTTTAGATGAAAAAGATCAATTAAGAGTAATATTTAAAAGTGAAGAAATAGAATTTCCAATAGTAGGTATGAGTGATGTTATGCCGTATGATCATACAAGATATAAAGATATGACGGAAGAAATGATTAATACTTGGAAAAATGCATTTATAAAAAGATTAAAAAAAGCTAAAGAAGATTTTAATCCTGATATTATATTTGCTCATCATCTATGGATATTAACGTCTATAGTAAGAGAGGTTTTTCCTGATACAAAGATAATCGGATTATGTCACAATACTGACTTAAGACAGGCTAGAATGAATCCTCACATAAAAGATAGATACGTTAATAATATAGATAAATTAGATTTGATATTTTCTATATCTGAAGAACAAAAAAATGAAATTGTTGAAATATATAATGCGGATATTAGAAAAATTATTAATGTAGGAGGAGCTTATAATCAGAATATATTCTACCCACCAGCTAAAAAAGAATATAAAGATGAAGTTAAATTAGTGTTCTGTGCAAAGATAGATCCGTCTAAAGGAATATATGAACTTGTAGAGGCTTATAAAGAATTAAACCTTGAAAATGTAACTTTAGATATAATAGGTAATCCTAATGAAGAAAATAAAGATAAGATTAATGAATATATAAAAGATGATAAATCCATAAGACTATATAATGTTAAAGATCAAGTAGCTTTAGGAGACGAATTAAGGAAAAAAGATATATATCTTATGCCTTCATATTATGAAGGATTAGGTCTTATGGCTATAGAATGTTTAGCATGTGGTCTTTATGTTGTTACAACAGAAATAGAGGCCTTAATGAATCTACTAGGTGATGAGATAAATAATTCTGGAGTAATTAAATATGTACCACTTCCAAGGATTTATGATGTAGATAAACCATTAGAAGAGGACATTCCAAAGTTTAAAGAAAATTTAAAAATAGAAATCTTAAATCAGGTAGAAAAAGTAAGGAATAAAAAATTAATAGAAAAAGATATTCAAGAAAAAATAAACGCTCATTCCTGGAAGGGATTAGTTTCTAAAATGAATGATATAAT
>CAYPYI010000098.1:0-4263 GCA_964415085.1 uncultured Tissierellaceae bacterium | reverse complement strand
AATCAACATATAGATTTTATAGTATCAGATTTATATAAGAAAAAAGCAGATATAATTTGTTTTTCAACATATATATGGAATCTAAATGAAACATTAGAAATATGTGAAACATTAAAAATAGTAAATCCCAATTTAAAAATCTTATTAGGAGGACCAGAAGTATCATTTGATCCAGAAGTAGTTTTAGAAAATAATGACTTCATTGATTATATAATTTTCGGAGAGGGAGAATTAACATTTAAAGAGTTTATTGAGTACAAAGTGATGGGTAGTAATAATTATGAAGGTATAAAAGGATTAGCGTATAGAAATGGTGACAAAATCATTAAAAATGAAAATAGAGACCTTATTAAAGATTTGAATATAATACCTTCACCATATGATAATATAGGAAAAGAATTTGAAAATAAAATTATTTATTATGAAAGCTCAAGAGGATGTCCTTTTAATTGTGCGTTTTGCTTATCATCAACAATAAAAGGTGTAAGATACTTTGATATAGAAAGAGTAAAAAAAGATTTAGGAAGTTTAATTGACGGTAAAGTAAGACAGGTTAAATTTGTAGATAGAACTTTCAATGCTAACAAAGAATATGCGAAAGAGATAATGAATTATATAATGGAAAAAGATCCTGTAGATATTAATTTTCATTTTGAGGTTACAGCCCATCTTTTAGATGATGATATGTTGGAATTCATTAGTAAAGCAAAAGAAGGATTGTTCCAATTTGAAATAGGAGTACAATCTACAAATGATAAAACCATAGAGGCTATAGGTAGAACAACAGATTTTGAAAAATTGTCAGAAGTAACTAGGAGAATTAAATCTTTCAATAATATACACCAACATTTAGACTTAATAGCAGGCTTACCATATGAAGGGTATGACTCTTTTAAAAATTCATTTAATGATGTATATAATTTAAAGCCAGAAAAACTTCAATTAGGTTTTTTGAAATTGCTAAAAGGATCTAAGTTAAGGGCAGAAGAAGATAAGTATGGATTTAAGTATCTAGATAAACCACCTTATGAAATATTAGAAAATGATTTTATATCATATGAAGATATATTAAAGCTTCATAATATAGAAGATCTTGTTGAAAAATATTTTAACGAGGATTACTTTTCGAATTCACTTGATTACATTATAAAAAACCATTATGAAGATCCCTTTAGCTTTTATGAAGAACTTTTAGAATATTGGGAAAGCAGAGATTACCATAAAGTATCACATAGTAGGGATAGATTATATGATATTTTAAAAGAATTTGTGCATAGTCATCATTATAATGATTATGAGGAGTTTGAAAATCTTATAAAATATGATTACATATATAATCATACAAAGAAAAGATTGCCTGGTATGTTAAGATTAAAAGAGGAAAAAAATAACTTTAATATACATGATGTATTAAAAAATGAGGAAATATTAAATCAGTATTTATATAAATACAAAGATCTCCCTACTAGAAAAGTATTAAACCTTGTAACTGTAGAGTACTTTAGTATAAACCCACTATCTATAATGAGTGGTAATCAAGTAAAACAAGATTCTTATATATTGTTTAAACATAAAGAAGGAGAGCTTGATAGATGTAGTGCATTTGATATAAGCTATATTATTAAGGAGTTGATATAATTTGGATATAATAAAAGATTTAGTATTAGTTAATAAAGAAAGCTTCAATAGAACAATTAAGAGTTTAAAAAATGGGTGGCCTTTATTTTTTGTTGGTTTTGTATATATTATACTCAATACTGCATTATTTACAGTTCTTAGTATGTTATTCATAGGTCCACTTTCATTTTTTATAGGATTTATCGCACTTATTATTTCTAGTGGATTTATATCTAATTACTTGTATTTATTATTTAATTTAATAAATTATAATAGGATAACAATACAAAACTTTAAAGATGGTTTTGGATACTTTTTAAGGAAAATATATGGAATATATTTTATAGGATGGGTATTAAGCGTCCTACTATCATTTGTAACAGGAATATTAGGTCAAGGGGCAATAGATATAAATATAATAATTAGTGGGAGTATATTAATATTTTTAAATGCCTTACCAGAAACAGCATATATAAAATCATATGATTCAATGGGGAGTATAACTTATAGTTTAGATTTTATGAAAGAGAATTGGTTTAATTGGTTGGTACCAAATCTAGTTTTTATGGTGGTGATATACTATTTAACAGGTCAGATTTTCGGTGGTTTATTTAAGACACATATGAGTTATGGTATATTTAGAAATGGAAGCATATATATAAAAGGACTTCTAGGTCAAATAGTATTTACTATAGGAATGATATATAGAGGACACTTATATAAAATATTAAGTTCTGGTAATAGAAGAAAAAGAATCTTTATGAATACATTTTAAAATAAGGAGTTAGATAGATGAAAAAGTTAGATAAGTTAGAACAAATATTTCAAGATAGAATTAAAGAAGTTGGATTTTTACAACTTAAAGAAGATACTAAGGCTGAAATAGGGGATATTATCATAGATGATGAGTTACCACTTCCTGTACTTCAAGAAAGCTTATTAAAAGATATAAAAGATGAAGCTTCAAATGAGGAAGTTATTAATCTTCAAGAAGAGATTAAGTTAGACTATATAGTAGAAGGAATTATTATGCTTCTTGGGATTGATTCAGATTTCAAGAATAACAATATTTACAATGGAATACTAAGAGCATCAAATGATCGTATAGAAGAGTATGTATTTTATTTAGGAATGAAAGATTTTGAAGAAGAGAAATTTATAGATGCAGCAATAAAATTTAGATGTATATTACAATTAAATGAACAAAATCAAAAAGCTTTATTCAACTATGCACTTGTTGTAGAAATACTAAGTGATCAGGGAGAAGATGTAGATCAGGATATATTAAACTATTCAACTAGATTATTTGAAGAGGTATTGAATATAGATGATGAGTTTGATCTTGCTTATTATAAATTGGGATATCATTATAAATACCTATCTCAATATCTAAAGGCTAGTTTAATGTGGGAGAAATTCATAGAAAAAAGTGATGATGAGGTTTTAATACAAAGTATCAGAGAAGAACTTATAAGTATAGAAGATGAAGTGAATATGGAATCTGCATTTACTTATATATTATATAATGATTATGATAAAGCTATTTCCTATTTAGAAAAGCTACTTCCTAGACATAAGGATTTATGGAATGTAAATATGATGCTTGGTAAAGCTTATGCAGGACTTGGAGATTTTGATTTGGCGAAGAGTTATTATGAGACTAGTATGGAAAAGAATCCTACTAATGTAGATATATATAATGAATTGGGTATTTTGTATATAAATCTAGGATTATATGATGAGAGTCTAGAAGTATTTACTAAAGGAATAAACAGTATAGAAGGATCAGATTATAAACTATACTATAATAGGGGCTTAGTTTATACTCAAATGGAAGAGTATAATAATGCTTTAGCAGATTTTAAAGAGGCGAAAAATTTAAATCCTTCTAATGAAAGTATAGATAATGTTATAGAAGAGATAACAAATTTAATGTAAAGAAACAAAAATTTAAAAACAATATTATACAAATCGCATGTTTTCAATATACTAAAAAAAACATAAAATTAATTGGGAAAAAGGGTTGACTTTATTTTTGAAAAAGGTTATTATAAATAAGGTCGCAGGAAGCAGTACAAGATTTAAATTATTAAAAAACATTTTTAAATAGTTTAAAAAACCTGTTGACAAAGATTCAAAATTATTATATAGTATTAAAGTGTCAGCGAAACAAAGGGATGAAAAAAACCTTTAAAAACATTAAAAAAAGTAGTTGACAAAAAAGCAAAAACTCTGTATAGTAATAAGAGTCAGCACCGAAACTAGTCAGTTGAAACTAAAAATTATTTTCAAAAATAATTAAAAAATCAGTTGACAAAGAAAGTTGAAAGTGCTATACTAAATAAGTCGCTAATACAGCGGCCATGAACATTAGATAATTTAATAGTGTGAGAACTTTGAATAATAAATCAAAAGAAACAAAATGTAACAAGCTAGTTTTCGTCAATGAAAACAAAAGAGAAATAAATGAAGAGCTAGATACAAACTTTTTAATGAGAGTTTGATCCTGGCTCAGGACGAACGCTGGCGGCGTGCCTAACACATGCAAGTCGAACGAAGTGCTTACAACAGATTCCTTCGGGATGAAGATGTAAGTATCTTAGTGGCAAACGGGTGAGTAACGCGTGAGAAACCTGCCTTTCACAA
>CAYPYI010000097.1:0-4354 GCA_964415085.1 uncultured Tissierellaceae bacterium | reverse complement strand
TGAGTAAGGAAAAAGGAACTACAAGATCAGCTTGTGGTATTGAATTAGCAGTAGAAGAAGGTGTAGATGCATTTTTAATAGGAAATGCTCCAACTGCTTTATTTAGAATACTAGAATTATATAAAGAAGGAAAAGTAGATCCTAAGTTTATAATAGGAGTTCCAGTAGGATTTGTTGGGGCAGCAGAAAGTAAAGAGTATTTAAGAGAATTTGATATACCACAAATTACTACAGTAGGTTATAAAGGCGGAAGCAATGTAGCAGCATCTATTTTAAATGCCTTATTATACATGACTGTAGGTAGATAATATGGATTTATTTGTAATAAAGGATGGTAAAAGTTTAAGGTGTGGATATACTACGGGTAGTTGTGCAGCTGGGGCATCTAAAGCAAGTGCACTTATGTTAGAAAATCAGGAAAAAATTGATTTTGTTGAGATAGACACACCTGCAGGAATTAGATTAAAACTTGAGGTTTATGATCAAGAAATTACAAATGACTATGCTACTTGCTCTATAATAAAAGATGGTGGAGATGATCCAGATGTAACTGATGGTATGAAAATATTTTCAAAAGTATCTAAAAGAACTGATGGTATTATCAATATTGATTCAGGCAAGGGAATAGGAAGAGTAACAAGTAAAAGTGCATTTGGTAATGTAGGCGATGCAGCGATAAATAAGGTCCCAAGACAAATGATAGAAAAAGAATTAAAAGAAGTCTCAACTTCCGGATATAATTGTATTATATATGCTCCACTTGGAGAAGAAATAGGTAAGAAAACATATAATAAGAATATTGGAATAGAAGGTGGAATTTCAATAATCGGAACAAAAGGTATAGTTTATCCTATGTCTGAAGAGGCACTTCTAAAAACAATTTATATGGAAATGGATGTAATAGCTAAAAACGAAGGAATTGAAGAAATACTTTTAGTTCCTGGTAATTATGGCGAGAATATGGCTAAGGATTTAGGCATAGAAATTCCTAAGGTTAAAATATCAAATTGTATAGGTGATAGTTTACTTTATGCATATAATAAAGGATTTAAGAAAATAAATATATTAGGACATATAGGGAAATTATCAAAGTTATCAATTGGAATATTTAATAGCCATAGTAAGGTAGCGGATTCTAGATTAGAATCTTTTGTATATTATCTTGCTATAATGCAAGCACCAATTGAGGTTATTAATAAGGTTGAACAAACCCTAACAGCTGAAGATGCTCTTGAAGTATGTATTGATAACGGATATGAAGATATAGTTTCTTTAATGGAAAAGGGCGCAAATGCAAGAGTAAA
This sequence comes from uncultured Tissierellaceae bacterium, assembly GCA_964415085.1. Lineage (GTDB taxonomy): Bacteria > Bacillota > Clostridia > Tissierellales > Tissierellaceae > CAYPYI01. Next base: position 3,050 of record CAYPYI010000097.1, on the reverse strand, counting down.
AAGATATTTAAAAGATGAAAGTATTTCTGTTAATGTTAAGATATATTCAATGAAAAGAGGGTTAATGTAATGATAAGTATAGTTGGTTTAGGTCCAGGAAATCCTAAATATATGACTTATGAAGCCTATAATATTATAAAAAATAAGAATAACAATATTATAGCATTTAGAAGAGCTAAAGAAGGTTTGATAGATCTTAATGAAAACATAATCAGCATAGATAGAGTAAGTGAAGTTTTGGAATATGCTAAAAAAGAAGAAGAGTTTTATCTTTTAGCTTCAGGAGATCCTAATTTTTATGGAATAGTTGAATATATAAAGAGACAGAATATTAAAATTAATCAGATAATCCCTGGGATATCTTCTTTTCAGTATATGATGAGTAAGCTGCAAAAAGCTTGGCATAATGCAGAGTTATTATCACTTCATGGAAGAGTTGATGATTTAAATAAGGTTAAAAATAAAAAAATAAGTATTATACTAACAGATAAAGACAATAATCCACAGTTTATATCAAAAGAATTGGAAAAAAAGGGAATTAAAGGAAAGATATACACAGGATATGATTTATCTTATGAGGATGAAATGATACTTGAAAATAATATAGGTGATGATATTTTTATAAAGTCACCTTTAGCGATAGTGGTGGTTGAAAATGAAAAAATGGATTAAAGATGAAGAGTTTATAAGAGGAAATATTCCTATGACAAAATTCAATGTAAGAGCACTTACAATATCTTATTTAGAGATAAATGAAGGTGATAAATTACTAGATATAGGTGGAGGTACAGGATCTATCTCTATAGAAGCTTCGCTGCATGGGGCAAATGTAGTTGTAATTGAAAGAGAAGATGAAGGCGTTGAATTAATAAGAAAGAATATGGAAAAGTTTGATACAAAATTAAATGTAATTCATGGTAGTGCCCCACAAGATTTACCAGAAGATAAATTTAATAAATGTTTTATAGGTGGAAGTGGAGGAAAACTAAAAGAAATATTTGAATATTTAGAAGTTCACCTTGATGATAATGGAATAGTTTGTGGTAATTTTATTATGCTTAAAAATTTAAATGAGTTTTTAGAAAATTTAAAAAAATATAATTATAAAGATGTTAGTGTTCAATTAATACAAGCATCTTACATGGATAGAATAGGACTTATGAAAGCTCATAACCCTATTTATATAGTAAAAGGAGTGAAGTAAATGATAAAATTTGTAGGAGCAGGACCAGGAAATGTAGATTTAATAACAGTAAAAGGTAGAAGATTATTAGAAGAGGCAGATATCGTAATTTATGCAGGAAGTTTAGTATCAAGTGAACATTTAGATTTCTGTAAAGAAGGATGTAAGTTTTATAATAGTGCTTCAATGACTTTAGAAGAAGTTATTGATGTTATGAAAGAAGGACTTAGCCAAGATAAAAAAGTTGTAAGACTTCACACAGGAGATCCAACTATATATGGGGCTATAAGAGAACAAATGGATGAGTTAGATAAAATAAATGTAGAATATGAAGTAGTTCCAGGAGTAAGTTCATTTACAGCGGCTTGTTCTGCAATAAAAAAAGAGTTTACTTTACCAGATGTAAGTCAAACTGTAATTTTAACTAGAATAGAAGGAAGAACTCCGGTACCAGAAGAAGAAAAATTAGAAAATCTTGCAAAACATAGAGCTTCTATGGCAATATTTTTATCAGTACAAGCAATTGATAGAGTTGTAGATGCACTTGCTAGGGGTTACGGATCATATGATGTTCCAGTTGCTGTAGTATATAAAGCTAGCTGGAAAGATGAGGATATGGTTATAGGAACTTTAGAAAATATTGCAGAAAAAGTAAAAGAAAAAGGAATTACTAAAACTGCTCAAATATTAGTAGGACACTTTATAGATGGAGAATATGACAGATCTAAGTTATATGACCCAACATTTACTCATGAATTTAGGAGTGCTAGTAAATGAAATTAATAGCCTATTCTTTTTCTGAATTAGGTGGTAAGCTAGGTGATGAATTACAAAGTATAGAGGAATTAAACTTAACTCATAGAAGAAGTAGTGAAATCGGAAAGAAGGTATCACAAGACTTAAAAGATACATTTTATGAATATGATGGTTTAATTTTTATAGGTGCAACAGGTATAGCAGTAAGACTTATTGCACCATTTATAAAACATAAGATAAAAGATCCTGCTATACTTTGTATTGACGATAAAAAAAGATATGTAATAAGCTTATTATCAGGCCATTTAGGTGGTGCTAATGAACTTACAAATTTGGTAGCTGAAAAATTAGGTGCTACCCCTATAATAACTACAGCATCAGATAGTAGGGGTATTGAATCTATAGATATGTTTGCTAAAAGGTGTGATTATCATATGCAAAATATGCAAATGATAACAGAAGTAACAAGGCAAATGGTTGATGGGGAAAAGATATATTTTTATTCTGAAGATATAGATAAAAATATTATAAACTATGATAACTTAGTTATTGTAGATGACTTAAATAAAATAGATAAGAATAATTCTAATATAAAAGGTGCTATTTTAGTAAGTAGTGAGCTATTAAATATTGAAGATTATCCTAATTTCCCAGTAGCTATTTTAAGACCTAAAAATATTAATATAGGAATAGGTTCAAGAAAAGATATAGATGGGGAAAAAGTAATAAATGCAATTAAAGATTTGTTTAAGGAGTTAAATATTTCAACCAAATCAATTAATTCATTTGGAACAGTCGAAGTTAAAAAAAATGAAAAAGGAATACTTGAGGCGGTTAAATATTTTGATAGTAAAATTAAAATTTTTTCTTTAGAAGAAATAAAAAAAGTAGATTATAAGTTTAATAAATCAGAATTTGTTAAAAAAACTATTGGTGTATATTCTGTAGCAGAGCCTAGTGCATACTTGCTAGGTGGAGAGTTTATTTCCATGAGAACTACACATGATGGTATAACATTATCTGTAACAAGGGAGGCGTATTAATGGCAAAATTATATGTAATAGGATTAGGACCTGGTGGAAGAGAGAACATGACACTTAGAGCTATAGAT
>CAYPYI010000096.1:0-4380 GCA_964415085.1 uncultured Tissierellaceae bacterium | reverse complement strand
AGGAGGACTAGTATGAAAATTAAACTAAAAAGATTTATAAGCATATCATTATTTATTATATTAATAACATCTAATTTTATTAACGTTATAGCTAAAGATGAGTTAGACATATCTGCATGGGGTGCTATTGCTATTGATGCAGATACAAAGGAAGTACTTTATGAAAAAAATCCAGATAAAATGTTAGTACCAGCAAGTATGACTAAAATTATGACCACTTATATTATATTTGAAGAAATGGAAGCAGGAAATTTAACTAAAGATACTTTAGTAACTGTAAGTCCAAAGGTAGCAAAATTATCAAGAAATAGAAGCTATCCTATGATGGTGCCACTAGACAGTGGAGGAAAATATACTATAGATCAGCTTATAAAGCTTATCATGATACCATCTGCAAGTGCATCCTGTATAGCAGTAGCAGAACATATTAGTGGTAGTGAAGAAGCTTTTGTAAAGAGAATGAATGAAACAGCTAATAGAATTGGCATGCAGGCAAAATTTAATAATTCACATGGTGCTATTGTGCATTATACAACTCCAAGAGGTATGGCCACATTAGTAAGTACATTCATAGATGAGTATCCTGAGATATTAAATTATACATCCCTTCAAGGTGTTGAATTTAATGGTAAATATTATCCTATCTTAAATGAATTGCTACATAAAAGAAAATACGATGGAGTAGATGGATTTAAAACAGGTACAATTAAATCAGCTAGGTATTGCTTAGCATCAACTGCTAAGAAAAATGATAGGAGGGTAATAAGTGTAGTTTTTGGTTCTGAAAATAATAAGAAAAGATATGATGATTCTGAGAAAATTTTAGATTTAGCATTTAAAAAAGTTAATAATAAAGATAATTCTAGAATAAAAACTCAATTAAATATAATTAATGTGCCTAAAGAAATAAGAAAAAATATAGAATATATTGTAAACATAAAATTTACTGATGTGGATGAAAGTTATTTACATAATGGAAGATTATATGTAGATAATGAATTAGTTAAAGAATATAAAAATATTAATACAATAAACAACTTAGAAATGAAAGTGCCACTAATTATTACAGATAGTGACAAAGATAAAGTTGAATTAATATACGAGATGGATACTGTAAATGATGGTATGAAAAAGAGTAAGGTCACTATAGATATAAGTGATAAATCGAAAGCATTATTTAAAGATTTAGATGACGATGAATTAGAAGAGAAGATAATGAATCTAATAGATATAAATTTAATAAATGGTAAAGATAATGGATATTTTGGATATGATGATTTAACCAATAGAGCTGAATTTTTAACAGTACTCGGAAGGCTTGCTGATATATTTAATTTATCAGATATTTCAAATGGCGATAGTATATATAAGGATGTAAATAAAACTTCATATTATAATAAATATATATTATGGGCAGATGAGTTAGGTTTGATAGAAGGATTTAATGGAAAATTTATGCCAAATGATCCAATAACAATAGAAGAATCAGCAAAAATATTAGATAAGTTTTTATTGGAATATGATATAGAATTAGAAGAAGTAGAATTTGAAGGGGATATTGATTATAAAAATTTAAGTTTATGGGCAGAGGAATCTGTATTAAACTTATCAAATAAAAAAATTCTTTATAAAAATAAGGAAAAAACAATAAGGCCAAAAGAAAATATATCTAGAATTGACTTGGTTAATATAGCTGATATATTATATAAAAATATACAAAATTAAATGATAATATTTTAATATATTATTATATTAAAATACAAGGAGGATTTATGGATAGAACTAATAAATTATATAAGATGAAGTTTAGGGATATATATCCTCTGTACCTAAATAAAGTAAAGAGAAAATCTAGATCAAAAGAAGAATTAGATCAAATAATTTTTTGGATGACAGGATATGCTGAAAGTGAAATTAATGAAATTATAAAAAGTGAATTAACTTTAGAAGAATTCTTTCAAGAAGCACCAAGTATTAATAAAAATCTGAATCTAGTAGGAGGCAATATATGTGGTGTAAAGATAGAAGAAATAGAGGATGATTTTATAAAAAAGATTAGGCAATTAGATAAACTTGTAGATGAACTTGCAAAGGGTAAAGATATTGAAAAAATTAAAAGGTGAGTATAATAATAGTTTTCTTAAATTAAGAAGACTATTATTTTTTTGTAAAATAAGAATATTTATCGATATTCGATAAATATTTATTGACAATCAACAAAAAGGACGTATAATTAATTTAACAGGAGGGATTTTATGATCAACATTAAACCTAAAATTTTAAAAATATCGGTTGTTCTAATAGCACTTATTATAGGTATTCTTATTTTATTTTGGTTACCTAATATTGCGAATTATATGGAGGAAATGTTTCCAGAATGCTCATTTATGAAAAAGCCTTTACTTATTGGAATTTCATCAACAGGCATACCTTTTTATATAGCAGTTTTTTATGTATTTAAGCTTATAAAGCTAATAGAAAAAGATGAGGCATTTACACTTCTTGCTAGAGATTATTTAAAAGTAATTTCTAAATGCTCTTTGGCTGAAATAGTTTTATATTTTGGAGGAATAGTATATTTATATATTAATAATGCTGCTCATCCATCTATTGTTATACTAGGGTTATTAATTATGTTTGCAGCTTTTATTATTTATATATTTATAGAAATACTAAGTGAGCTATTACTAAAAGCAGTTGAAATTAAAACTGAAAATGAACTAACAATATAGGGTGATGATATGAGTATAAAAATAAACATAGATGTACTTTTAGCAAAGAAGAATATGGGTGTAACTGAATTATCAGAAAGGGTTGGAATTACTATATCTAATATATCAGTTTTAAAAAATGGCAAGGCTAAAGCTATAAGATTTTCTACTTTAGAAGGAATTTGCAAAGCTCTTGATTGCCAACCCGGAGATATATTAGAATATGTAGAAGATTAGAGGGATATTAATGACAAGTATTATTTTTATAATATCTATAATAATATTATTATTTTGTTGTATTTATTTATTATGGAGTTATTTAAATAGAAATAAAGCAAAGCATATCTATATATATCCTTTGTTATTAGGAATACTAATATTATTTATAACATATATTGGACATAATCAAACTTTAAAAGATAGCTGTTCTAGTATGGTGTTTTTAGTAATTGCTTTAGCATTAATATTACTAGGAATTATACTTATGATTATACAATTAATGATATTTTTCTTAAGTAGGGTTAATAATAAATTGGAAGGAAATAAAAAAGGAGTATTTAAGTTAGTTATAATATTTATTTTATTAATATTGATTTTTTATTCCTTATTTTTATTAAAAACTAAAATAAATAGAGAAATATCTAAAAACTTAGATATAAAAGTTCCAAATACAATTAATTTTGATCTGTATGAGAATAGTCATGGAGGATTTCATGGGGATGGAATTACTTTAGCAAGGGCACGGCTAACATCTAAACAAATAGATTTATTATTGGAAAAAAATATATTTTATATTCTTCCCATGGAAGATAATATACAAAGACAGATATATGGAAGTCATGAATATGAGTCTAATTTAAGTAAGAGACTTATGATGGGAAAGATAGGTAATGGTTATTATAAGTTTAAAGATACAAGTAGTCATAAGTTAAAATTAGATTATTTTTCGAATTTTAGTATAGTGATAATAGATATTGATAATAAAATATTATATTATATAAATTATGACAGTTAAAAAGGCAGATGTTTTATCTGCCTTTTAAAATGTTCCTTTAAAACAAGTTTCACTTAAGTCTAATCTATTATTATGAAGTTCATGAGGTTTACAATCTTCATGTATATGACCCATTACAAGTATTGCTACAATTTCATAATTACTTGGTACATTAAATTTATCCCTAACAAGATTTTCTTTGAAATGTCCTATCCAAGTAGATCCTATATTAATACTTGCCGCTTGTAGCATCATATGTGTCGCAACTATACTTGCATCAACCTCTCCCATATCTTTATCATCATATTTTCTTTTCCAACTTATATTTTTATCATAGCATATAACAAAAGCTAATGTCTGATTAAAGTGATATTTCATACACTCGTTTAATTTTTCTATATCTTTTTCTTCATCAAGTATTAGTATTCTTTGAGGCTGATAATTAACAGCAGTAGGTGCAAGTCTTCCAGCTTCTAGAATTAAGTCAATATCATTTCTACTAACTTTCTTATCACTAAACTTTCTTACTGAATATCTTTTTTTAACTAAATCTATAAATTCCAAAATAAAACCTCCCTTAAATCAATTTTAGAATATTTAAGAAGTTTTAACAAGTTTTTTAATAAATAACCTCTCTACTTCTAATAAATGAATAAATAATAATTAAAGAAATTG
>CAYPYI010000095.1:0-4414 GCA_964415085.1 uncultured Tissierellaceae bacterium | reverse complement strand
CCATAGTAAGACCTGTTAGAGCTACTCTCATTCTTGCTCCTGGTGGCTCATTCATTTGTCCAAATACTAAAGCTGTATTTTTTATTACTCCTGACTCAATCATTTCATGATATAAGTCATTTCCTTCTCTTGTTCTTTCTCCTACTCCTGTAAACACTGAGATTCCTCCGTGGTGAACTGCAATGTTATTGATAAGCTCTTGTATTAATACAGTCTTACCAACACCAGCACCACCAAATAGTCCTACCTTACCACCTTTTGAATAAGGTGCTATTAAGTCTACTACCTTTATTCCAGTTTCAAAGATCTCACTTGATGTATTTTGCTCTTCAAAACTTGGTGCTTCTCTATGGATTGGTTCTAGAACATCTCTAGAAACATCTTCCTTACCATCTATAGTCTCTCCAAGAACGTTAAATAATCTCCCTAATGTTTCTTCTCCTACTGGGACAGCTATGGGTTTACCTGTATCTACAGCTTTCATTCCACGAACTAAACCATCAGTAGAACCCATTGAGATACATCTTACAACGTCATCCCCTATATGTTGTGAAACTTCTACAACTAGAGTTTCTCCATCATTATCTATTTCTATACTTGTTAAAAGTTCTGGTAGTTCACTATCTTCAAAACTAACGTCTACTACTGGTCCAATTACTTGAACTACCTTTCCTATATTCGCTCCCATTTGTCCACTCCTTTCTTATTTAATTAAGTGCATCTGCACCTGATACAATTTCTGAAATTTCCATTGTAATCGCAGCTTGTCTTGCTCTATTATAAGTCATATTTAAGTCTTCTATCATCTCTTCTGCATTTTCAGTAGCTGCTTTCATGGCAGTTCTTCTTGAAGCCTGCTCACTTGCTGAACCTTCTATTAATGCACCAAATATACTTGAATCAATATATTTAGGTATTAAATAATCTAGTGCTACTTCTGGTGATGGTTCAAATTCTATTAAAGAGTTTTTAATATCCTCATCATCTCCACTTAAATCTGCAGGTAATAATTTCATCACTGTTGGTTTATAGGATAGCGTAGTAACAAACTCTGTATATACTACCTTTATCTCATCAACTTTCTTTTCTTTATAAAGTTCAGTAGCAATATCTCCTATTAACCTAGCATCTGAGAATGTAGGCTCTTCTGAAATTTCTTTAAAATCTGCTATAATTTCATAACCTCTTCTACTAAAGAAATCTTTTGCTTTAGTACCTACTGTTATTAAACATATTTTATCTGTATTATTTTCATATTCAGAATGAACCAGTCTATTTATATTTGAATTATATCCACCTGCTAATCCTTTATCAGAAGTTATCACTATATATAATGATTTTTTTACTTCTCTTTTTTCAAGTAAAGGATGATTTATATTAGAATTTGCTAAAACTCTATTAATACTTGATAAAACCGTCGTGTAATACGGCCTAGATTTTTCAAGTTGAATTCTAGATTTTCTCATTTTTGCAGTGGATACAAGCTCCATAGCCTTAGTAATTTTCATTGTATTACTAATTCCTCTAATTCTTTGTTTTATCTCATTAGTTGATTGAGCCAAACTTTAACACCTCCTGGTCCTAATCTATTAAAACTAGAATGTAGACTTAAATTCTACAACTATCTTGTCAATTTTATCCATTATCTCTTCATTTATTTGTTTACTATTTTTTATAGTAGTAAGGATATCAGGATGATTATTATCTATAAACATCAAGAATTCTTGTTCAAATCTTTTTATTTCTTCTAATGGAATCTCAATTAAATGTCCTTTTCCTACAATGTATAGAAGAACTATTTGTTTTTCAACTGGAACAGGGCTGTACTGTGGTTGTTTTAATATTTCCATAGTTCTTGCACCTTGTTCTAATTTTCTTCTAGTCTCTTCTTCTAGGTCTGAACCAAATTGTGAGAATGACTCTAATTCCCTATATTGTGCTAATTCTAATTTTAATCTACTGGAAACCTTCTTAATTCCTGGAATTTGTGCAGCTCCACCAACTCTTGAAACTGAAAGTCCTGTATTAATAGCTGGTCTTTGACCTGCAAAGAATAAATCTGTTTCTAGGAATATTTGTCCATCTGTAATTGATATTACGTTAGTTGGTATATAAGCTGAGATATCCCCTGCTTGAGTTTCAACTATTGGAAGTGCTGTCATTGAACCTCCACCATTTTCCTTACTTAATTTTGCTGATCTTTCCAAAAGTCTTGAGTGTAAATAGAATACATCTCCTGGGAAAGCTTCACGTCCTGGTGGTCTTCTTAAAAGTAATGACATTGCTCTATAAGCTACTGCATGTTTTGATAAGTCATCATAAATAATTAATACATCTTTTCCACTCTCCATAAATTCTTCACCTATCGCAGTTCCTGCATATGGTGCTAAATATTGAAGTGGAGCTAGTTCACTTGCTGTTGATGATACAACAATTGTATAATCCATAGCATTATGTCTTTCAAGAACATTTACTATTTGAGCTACTGTTGATCTTTTTTGTCCAATAGCTACATATATACAAATTACATCTTCTTCTTTTTGATTAATAATTGTATCAATTGCTATTGCAGTTTTACCTGTTTGTCTATCTCCTATTATAAGCTCCCTTTGTCCTTTTCCTATTGGGAACATGGCATCTATTGCTTTAATACCTGTTTGAAGTGGTTCATTAACGCTTTCTCTTTCGATTACACCTGGAGCTATTCTTTCTACAGGTCTAAATTTATCGCTTTTAATAGGTCCTTTTCCATCAATTGGTTGACCTAACGCATTAACTACTCTACCAATAATATCTTCTCCTACTGGAACTTCTACTATTCTTCCTGTTCTTTTTACTGTATCTCCTTCTTTTATGGTTTTATCTGAACCTAAAAGCACACACCCTATATTGTCTTCTTCTAAGTTTAGCGCCATACCGAATATTTCTCCTGGGAACTCAATAAGTTCACCAGCCATACAGTTTTCAAGTCCATGAACACGAGCTATACCATCCCCAACTTCTAAAACAGTTCCTACATCAACAAGGTCAAGCTTTTTATCATAATTTTTGATTTGCTCTTTAATTATTGAACTTATTTCTTCTGGTCTTAACTCCAAAATATTCACCTCTACTTCTTCTATATTATCTCCTCTTTAAAACCTGTTTTCATATCTTCTAATTGCTTTAATATACTTCCGTCTATTATACTTGAATCTGTTTTTAATATTACTCCACCTATAATTGATGGATCTACTTCCTTTTCAAGTTTAATATTTCTTTTAGTTAATTCTTCTAATTGTTTTACTAATTTTTCTTTTTCATCTTCTTTTAATTCAACTGCTGTTACAGCTAATACATTTAAGACATTTTTATATTCATCATAAATTCTATTAAATTCCTTAATAATACTTGTAAGTTCTGAAGATCTCTTTTTATCTATTATAATAAATAAAAAGTTTAAAGTTTCTTGTTCTACTCTTTTTTCAAATAATTGTGAAACTACTTCTTTTTTATCGCTTACAATAATTCTTGGATGAGTTAACACCTTGTATAGGTTTTCATCCATTTTTAAAGCATCCTCTATAAGGGCTAAATCATTGTAGTAACTATCAACTTTCTCAAGTTCAATTCCCACTTTAAAAAATGATGTTGCATATCTATTACTAACAACTAATTTTCCCATTTTACATTACCTACCTCGTCTATAAACTTATCAATCATTCCTTCATGAGATTGTAAATCTATATTCTCCTTAAGTATTTTTGATGCTATTAAAACAGCCATATCTGAAGTTTCACTTCTCATTCCTTCATAAGCTTGTTTTCTTTCTCTTTCAATATCTTTTTTAGCTCTATCAATAATTCCTGAAGCTTCCATTCTTGCTTCTTCTATTATTGTTTTTTCTACTTCTTCTCCACGTTTTCTAGCTGCTTCTACTATTTCTCTAGACTCTTCTTTAGCAGATTGAATTCTTTGTTCATATTCATTTTTTAAGTTTTCTGCTTCAAGTCTTAAAGCTTCTGCTTCATCTATATTAGATTTTATACCTTCACTTCTTTTACTCATAAATTCAGTTACTGGTTTATATAAAATCTTTTTAAGCATTAAATATAATACTAAAAGTACTGCAAAAGTTATTACTATCTTTTGAAACTCAGGTATTATTTCTACATTTACATCAAATCCACTCATAATCTGACCTCCCTAATTAAAGATATTAGAGATGGGACTACCCATCTCTCTACAACTACTAATTATAGAGCTCCTAATAATGGTCTTACGAATAATAATATTATAGCCACTAGTAAACTGTAAATACCTGTAGTTTCTGCTACTGCTTGTCCTAATATCATCGTTCTTGTAATTTCATCTTGAGCCTCTGGTTGTCTTCCTACTGCCTCAGCACCTTTACCTGCTGCAAAACCTTGTCCAA
>CAYPYI010000094.1:0-4578 GCA_964415085.1 uncultured Tissierellaceae bacterium | reverse complement strand
AAATAAAAGGCTACTTGAACGGGTCAAGTAGCCTTTAAAATATATGTTAATATTATTTAACTTATTATTACATAAATATAATTCTTAAAATGAATAAAATTGATAAAACTATCATTACCCAAGATACATCTTCTTTTTTACCGGATAAGAATTTTAAAACTGTATATGATATCATACCGAATACTATACCTTCTGCAATACTATATGCAAATGGCATCATAGCTATTGTTAGAAAAGCTGGTATTCCTTCTGTGAAATCATCAAAATCTATTTCTTTAATTGGACTCATCATAAATAATCCAACAAGAACTAATGCTGGTGCTGTTGCTGCTGATGGTACAATTAAAAATATTGGAGCGAAGAATAATGATATTGCAAACATAGCTGAGGTTGATAATGCTGTAAGTCCAGTTCTACCACCTTCTGCTACTCCAGATGCTGACTCAACAAAAGTAGTAACTGTTGATGTTCCAAGGCATGCTCCTGCAACTGTTCCTATAGCATCTGCCATTAAAGCTTTTTCTACTCTTGGTAATTTTCCATCTTCATCTAACATGTCTGCTTTAGATGCTACTCCTGCTAATGTTCCTACTGTATCAAATATATCAACAAATAAAAATGTCATTACTGCGACAAGCATCTCTAATGAAAATACTTCCTCTAAACTAACAAATTGGAAAGCAACATTTTTAACTGATGGTGGTAAACTTACAAGGCTTGCTCCTGATTCTGGTAGTATTGTTACACCTAAAGGTATACCTACTAAAGTTGATGCAAGTATTCCTATTAATAAAGCACCTTTAACATTTTTAATTAATAATATTCCTGTAAATAAAATACCAAATATTGCAACAAGTGCTGGTCCACTAGTTAAATCTCCTAAACTTAATAATGTTCCATCTCCTTGAATTACTATTCCTGATCCTGATAAACCTATAAATGCTATGAATAATCCAATTCCTACTGATACTGCATGTTTCAAGCTAAGAGGTATTGAGTCAAATATTGCTTCTCTTGCTTTTATAAATGATAATAAAATAAATACAATTCCTTCTATTAATACTGCAGTTAAAGCAAATTGCCATGATTTACCCATTTTACCTAATACTATTGTAAATGCAAAAAATGCATTCAGTCCCATTCCTGGTGCTAATCCAAAAGGATATTTAGCATATACTGCCATTATAAATGTTGCTATTGCTGCTGATAATGCTGTTGCTGTAAATACTCCACCTGGATCCATACCTGTATTTGAAAGTATATCTGGATTAACTATTAATATATATGCCATTGTCATAAATGTTGTAATACCAGCTAATATTTCAGTTTTTACATCTGTATTATTCTCTTTCAATTTAAAAAACTTTTCTAATGATTCCATTAACCTTTTTCCCCCTTAATTTTGCCCTATATCTGTTCTATGATACATTCCATCAAAGTTTATTTTTTTTATATTTTTATAAACTTTATCTCTAGCTGAATCTAAATCATCAGCTAAAGCCGTAATACTTAAAACTCTACCACCATTTGTAAGATATTTATTATCCTCATACTTACTTCCATTATGAAAAACTATTATATCTTTATCTATACTTTTATCTATATCAATTGGATAACCAGTTTTATACTCAAAAGGATATCCCTTTGATGTTAATACAACTGTTAAACAAGTTTTTTTACTCCATATTAAATCTTCTTCTTTTAAACTACCATCTATTGCTTTTATCATTAGATTATATAAATCACTTTCTAATCTTGGAAGTAGTACCTCTGTTTCTGGATCTCCAAACCTTACATTAAATTCTAATATCTTAGGTTCATTATTTACTATCATAAATCCTATAAATAATATTCCTGTATACTCTAAATTATCTTTTTGTAAACCTATTTCTATATTTCTTAAAATTTTATCTATTTGAGAATTTAATTTATCTGTAAATAATGGGCTAGGTGAAAAACATCCAACCCCACCTGTATTAGGTCCTTCATCATTGTCATATATTTGTTTATAATCCTTAGCACTTTCCATAGGAATTAATTTTCCATTTGATACAAAGCATAATAATGAAGCTTCTATACCATCAAGGAATTCTTCTATGACTACTTTACTTCCTTCATCACCAAAAATTTTCCCATTAAGTATTTCATCTAAAGATTCCAAGGCTTCTTTTTCTGTTTGACATATGATTACACCTTTGCCTGCACAAAGTCCATCAGCTTTTATAACTAGAGGATAGCTATAATCTTTTATAATATCTTTAGCTTCTTCATAATTATTAGTACTATTATATTTAGCTGTATCTATATTATGTTTAATCATAAATTCTTTTGCAAATTCTTTACTACCTTCTAGTCTAGCTGCACTTTTATTTGCTCCAAACACCTTCAAATCATGTTTTTTAAACTCATCTTCAATACCTAATACCAATGGTTCTTCAGGGCCTACTACTGTTAAGTCTATTTTCTCTTTCAAAGCAAAGTCTAATAGTCCCTTTATATCATTAGATTTTATATTTATGTTTTCAGCAACTTCTTTAGTTCCACCATTACCTGGTGCACAAAAAACTTTACTAACTACTTCCGATTGACTTAATTTCCAACACAATGTATGCTCTCTTCCACCACTACCAACTACAAGTATCTTCATCGTAGCCTCCTTTTAATGTTTGAAATGTCTAGTTTTTGTAAATAACATTGCTATTCCTCTTCTGTTTGCCTCTTGAATTACTTCCTCATCTCTTATTGATCCACCAGGTTGTATAACAGCAGTTATTCCTGCTTCTCCCATCTCTATCATTGAATCTTTAAATGGAAAGAATCCGTCAGATGCTAAAACAGAACCTTTTACTTCATCTTTTCCTCTTTGAATTGCTTTTTCAACAGCCCAGTATCTATTAACTTCTCCTAAACCAATACCTACTGTTTTTTCATCCTTTGCAATTATTACACCATTTGAGTTTATATATTTGCTTACCTTCCATGCAAAATATAAATCCTTATATTCTTCTTCTGTAGGTTTTCTATCAGTTACACATTCAACCTCATCTAAGAATAATATATCATCTCTATCCTGAACTAATAATCCACCTAATACCTTTTTCGTATTTTTTTCAGTATAATCATTTTTTAGTAAATCTTTAATTTCTATAAGTCTTACATTTTTCTTTTTCGTTAAAATTTCTATTGCCTCTTGGCTAAATCCTGGTGCTATTATTACTTCTAAGAATATTTCACTCATCTTTTTAGCTACTTTTTCATCTACCTGTCTATTTAAAGCAACAATACCTCCAAATATAGATTCCTTATCACACTCATATGCTTTCATATAAGCTGTATATAAATCTTCTCCTAAACCTACTCCACAAGGATTAGAATGCTTTATGGCTACTACTGCTGGCTCTTCAAACTCTTTTATTATACTAATAGCTCCATTACTATCATTTATGTTATTAAAAGATAATTCTTTACCATGTAGTTGTTTTATATTTGCCATTGTTCCTGATGTATCTTTATGGTTAATATAAAATGCTGCTTTCTGATGTGAATTTTCTCCATATCTTAATTCATCTTTCTTTTTATATCCTAATGTTAAATATTCTGGAAATTCTACATTATTAATATTATTAAAGTACTCGGCTATTAATGAGTCGTAATATGATGTATAGTTAAATACTTTTCCTGCTAAATATCTTTTTGTTTCAATAGATACATCTTTGTTTTCTTCAAGTTCTTTTAGTATGTTATTATAATCTGAAGGATCTATAACAACCACTACATCTTTATAGTTTTTAGCAGCTGCTCTTATCATAGAAGGGCCACCTATATCTATATTTTCTATTATCTCTTCATCTGTAACATTTTCTTTATTTATTGTTTCTTCAAAAGGATATAGATTATTTACTATCATATCAATTGACTCTATATTATGTTTTTTAATAGTATCAATATGTTCCTTGTTATCTCTTTTATAAAGGATTCCTCCATGTATTAGAGGATTTAAAGTTTTTACTCTTCCATCTAGTATCTCTGGAAAATTTGTAACATCCTTAATATCAATTGCTTTTATACCCTCATCATTAAGAAGACTTTTAGTTCCGCCAGTTGAGATTATTTCCCAACCTAAGTTTTCTAATTTCTTTGCAAAATCTACAATACCTGATTTATCATAAACACTTATCAATGCACGTTTCATTACGTCACCTCTATTTTATCTTTACAATTCTACCCTCAACTATTAATCGATCTTCACAAATTAGTGATACTGCTTTTGGCAGTAACTCATGTTCAACCTTTAAAACTTTTTCCTTTAATGAATCTAAACTATCACAATCATCAACACTTACAACTTCTTGTAAAATTATAGGCCCTGTATCAGTTCCTTCATCTACAAAATGTACTGTTGCTCCTGTATATTTTACTCCGTATTCTAATACCTTTTTATGAACATTATCTCCATAATAACCATCTCCACAAAAACTTGGAATTAATGAGGGATGTATATTAATTATTTTATTTTTATATTCTTTTAGTATATTTCCTGATAATATTTTTAAATATCCTGCTAAAACAATTAAATCA
>CAYPYI010000093.1:0-4644 GCA_964415085.1 uncultured Tissierellaceae bacterium | reverse complement strand
ATATAAACCTTCTATAACTTCTCCATTAGTGTTTAATACTTGTGCATCTGTATTAATTTTAACTCCACCCATTGTATGGTGAACTGCAGGTTTAACTTTCATTAAATAGAAAGGTCCTTTTTCTATTGGCTCTGTTAAAAGTCTTTTATTAAAGTCTTTATCTTCGCCTTCTTTTACATACTCATTATATGTGTTAACTGTATTTACAAATGTTTCTGTATCTATATCAAAATACTCTGCTGCTTCTTCTAAAGTATCTGCTTTAACTAATAATCCTTGGTTAAATAAATAGTTCATTTCTGCTTCATGTTTTTCTCCAACTCTACTATCTTCATAACCAAAAGTATCTATTAATTGATAAGCTATATGATCTGTTTGTTCTTTTATAGCCATTGAGATTACATCTCTTCTTTCTAATTCTTCAACAAATCTTTCACCTTCTTGGTTTACAAGTATAGCATGACCAAACATTCTTGAATCACCGAAGTATAATAATGAACCTGTTTTAGGATCACAAACTGGATAAGTTTGGATATGTTCCATATCAAGTAGATCTGCTCCTACTTCTTTTGCCATTAATATACCATCACCTGTACTTCCTACTGAGTTAGTTGATAATATATTCTCATCCATATCTTTATTGTTTTCTTTTCTCATTTCCATATTTGAACCGAATCCACCAGTTGCAAGTACTACACCTTTATTAGCTGTGAATGTATATTCTTTATCTTCTGATTCAGCTTTAACTCCTACTACTCTTCCTGTTTCATCTGTTATAAGCTCTGTTGCTTTTGTATTTAATAAAAGTGGTATTCCTAATTCTTCTGCTTTTTGTCTTTGAGCATTTATTATTGTAGCTCCTGTTGCATCCTTTGGAACTAAACTTCTCATAACTGAATGTCCACCGAAGAACATTAATTCATCTTCAAATGGAACATTTATTTCATCTCTTAACCACTCAGCTCCACCTAAAGCATTCTCAGCTAATATTTCTACTAACTCTTCATTAGCTATATTATCTCCACCATTTAATATATCTTCTTTAAATAATTCTATGCTATCACCAGCATCTTCTTTTTGTAACCAGTTGTTTGGTGCTGCATATTCTCCACCTGATAATAATGTATTTCCTCCTGGTACTGGTAATTTTTCTAATATTACTACATCTGCTCCTGCTTGTTTTGCTTCTATTGCTGCTGCAAAACCTCCACCACCAGCTCCTATTACAACTACATCATGAGTTTGTTCTACTTTTTCTTTTTCACTAGCAACAGCTATCTCATCCATATAATCTTTTGGATCAACACCTGCGTTTTCTAATGCGTTTTTAACTGCTGATAAAAAACCATGTGATGTTAATGTTGCTCCTGTTACTGTGTCAACATTTAATGAATTATTACTTACTATTTTTTCAGTTAATATATCCATTGACTCATCAAGTCCTGGACTTTCTGCATGTTCTACAACTTCTATATTTTCAATTTTACCGTCTTTACTTGTTAATTTAACTTTTATATCTCCACCTCTACCTGCACCAACACCTTCATATGTACCGTCTTTTAGTTTGGCACTTTGTGCAGTTTCTTTATTACCACAAGCTGTTAAAATACTTGTTAGTGATAATACTAAAACTAAAAATAAAACTATATTTCTTTTTTTCATTTATATTACCTCCTATTTGATATTATCTTAACATTAGTTTTAAAAATAATCTTTACACTTATATGTTTATCTTTTGTACTTTCTTGATTTTTTTATTTTTACTAAATATATACTCCAATCTAATTAGGCTTATAATCTTTATTTCTTGGATTTAATAAATATATATGTTAAATTTAATTAGATATGATATTCTACTTATAATTAAAATATTAGTAATTTATATAAACTCTTTAACTAGGAGGCGTAATATGTCTTTAAGGAAAAAAATAATTATAGCTTTTATTATATGTATATTAGTTTTTGTTATCCCTCTTGTTTATACAATACAAACTCATGTTAAAATGAATAATATGAAAGATTTTAAACATCAAACCTTACAACTTTTAGATTCAAAGTCTAATGAGATAGGTTTATGGTTAAATCAAAGAATTAGTGAGATAAGAATTATGCAGGAAGACCCTGCTGTTAAAAGTCTTAACTATGACGAGGTCATTCCATACCTTGATAATATTAATTCTAACCTTGAAAAGTTTGAAAAGTTCCCAAATGAGACTTTTGCAATAGGTGGATTAGATGGTAAAGGTTGGATAAAAAAAGATTTCTTTATAGATGTTTCAGAAAGAGAATACTTTCAACAAATAGTTAATACTAAAGATGATTATGTTATTAGTAAACCTGTTATATCAAGATCTGATAGTATTCCTATATTCTTAATAAGCTCTCCAATTTATAACAATAATGAAAAAATTGGATTTATAAATGGTGCAGTTAGTTTAAATAGGGTCTCTAATATAGCTTATGATATAGATATTTTTAACGGATTTTCTTGGATAATGAATAAGGATTCAGACATTTACTCAATTGATAAAAAAATTCTCCACAGAAACTTTGTAACTGATGAGGATTTAGATAATATTTTATTATCATTTGATAATGATAAGTTAGGTTCTATAGAACTTATAGATGTTAAAGATAATGCATCTCACGTATTCTACTCATCTATACCTAATGCTGATGATTGGATACTTTGTACTATAATTAAAGATTCTGAAATAAATAGTCAAATTAATTATATTACAGATCTAGTTCTAAAATTAGGACTACTATTTTTCTTAATCGCTACCTTATTTGCAGTTATTATATCTGGGTCTATTGTAAAACCTATACAAGAATTAAAATTAAATATGCAAAATGTATCAAGTGGTAATTTAAATTCATATTATATTTCTGATAGCAAAGATGAAGTTTCTATTCTTGGTAGATACTATAATGAAATGCTTGATAATTTAAAACTTTCAATAAAAAAGATTCAAAATATAGAAAAACAAAAAAGAAATGCAGAACTTAAGTCTTTACAGTCTCAAATTAATCCTCATTTTCTCTATAATACCCTTGATACTATTCAGTGGAAAGCTTTAGAAAATAATAATATAGAGATTGCAAGCCTTGTAAGTTCTTTATCAGGATTATTTAGAATTTCTCTAAGTAGTGGAAAAGAATTTATTACTTTGGAAGAGGAAATTAATCATGCTAAGTATTATCTTGATATACAAAAAGTAAGATATGGGGAGAAGATTAATTATAAATTTAATGTGGATGATGAAATTAATCAGTTTTTAATACCTAAACTTGTTATACAACCCCTTATTGAAAACTCCATATATCACGGTATTAAAGAATTAGATACAAATGGTTTTATAAATATTAATATATATAAAGAAGATGAATGTATTTTTATTAGTGTTTTAGATAATGGAGTTGGTATTTCCAAAGATAAACTTGAGGAAATTAAAAACAATCTTAAGTTTTCTAAAGAATCAGAACACTATGGTCTATATAATGTTAATGAGCGATTAAAATTAACTTTTAAAGATAAATATAGTATTAATATATCAAGTGAAAGAAATAAGGGAACAAAGATTACTCTTAAAATACCTTATATAAGTGAGGGATATGAATGGATAGAGTTATAATAGCAGATGATGAAGAAACTATAAGAAATGGTCTTGAAAATTTAATTAATTCTTATGATATTGGCCTTAATGTTATAAAAAAATGTAAAGATGGAAAAGAAAGTATAGAAGCAATAGAAAAATATAAACCAGAAATAATTATAATGGATATAAATATGCCACATATTAACGGACTAGATGTAATAGATAAGGTTAAGGATATTTCACCTTACTCTAAAATTATTATAATATCGGGCTATGATAAGTTTGAGTATGCACAAAAGGCAATAGAGCTTGGTGTGTTTAATTATTTATTAAAACCTATTGATATTGTGAAGTTTAAAGATATTTTACTAGAAGCAAAGAAATCTTATTCTGAAAGAATTTGGGAAATAAACCAACTAAATGAAGATGAAATAAAAGCTAATTCTGTTGATGATTGTATATCTTTTATTCAAAAAAATTATTCAAATAGCGATTTATCTTTAAATTTAGTTGCTGAACATTTTTTTGTAAGCACATCATATTTAAGTAAGACCATTAAAAATAAAACTGGTCATAATTTTACAGACTATTTAAATAAATTAAGAATTAATAGATCTATTGAGCTTTTAAAGAGTGAAAAATCTTATACCATAAAAGAAATTTCTGATATGGTTGGATATAATAGTCAGCATTACTTTAGCCGTGCTTTTAAAAATTACACTGGAAAATCTCCAGTACAATATAAAAAAGAAGTTTTAAATATAGATAATTAGGAGTGATTATTTGATTTACGAAAAAACTAAAAAAGCTAAATTTATTAAAAGGCCAAATAGATTCGTAGCCTATGTAGATATTGATGGGGAAGAAGAAAAAATTCATGTTAAAAATACAGGAAGATGTAAAGAACTTCTATTACTTGGATCTAGTCTTATATTAGAAGATAAAAGTCATATTAAAACTAGAAAGACTAGATATTCTTTAATATCAGTCTATAAGGGTGATATGCTTGTAAATATGGATTCTCAAGTTCCAAATAAGGTTGTTT
>CAYPYI010000092.1:0-4919 GCA_964415085.1 uncultured Tissierellaceae bacterium | reverse complement strand
TAACAACACAGTTTGATATGACAGAACTAGAAGAGTTAGGTCTACTAAAAATGGACTTTTTAGGCTTAAGAACATTAACTGTTATAAGAGATGCTGTTGATTTGATAAAGATGAATCATAATCTAGATATAGATTTAGAAGAAATAGACTATGAAGATAAAAACGTATTAGATATGTTTGCAAGAGCAGAGACTTTGGGAATATTTCAATTTGAAAGTAGTGGCATGAGAGCTTTCTTAAAAGAATTAAAACCAAATGTATTTGAAAACTTAATAGCAGCAAACTCCTTGTATCGTCCAGGCCCAATGGATCAAATACCTACATTTGTAGAAAGAAAACATGACCCTAGCAAAGTTAAATATATTCACCCTAAGGTAAAAGACATATTAGAAGAAACTTATGGGGTAATTGTATATCAAGAACAGGTTATGCAAATAGTAAGAGATATTGGTGGATATTCCTTAGGACATGCGGATTTAGTAAGACGTGCAATGGGGAAAAAAGAAATGGATGTAATGGAAAAGGAAAGACAAAACTTTATCTATGGAGAAGTTGATGAAAATGAAAATATAATAACAACAGGTGCTATAAGAAATGGAGTAGATGAGGTAACTGCAGGGAAAATCTTTGACCTTATGTTAGATTTTGCAAATTATGCCTTTAACAAATCACATTCTGCAGCCTATGCATTAGTTGCCTACCAAACAGCATGGCTTAAATATTACTATCCTGTTGAATTTATGGCAGCACAAATATCATCAATAATGAATGATACAAGTCAGGTTTCATTATATATACAAGAATGTAAAAGGTTAAAAATAGAAATACTTCCACCTAATGTTAATAAATCCTTCCATAAATTTACTGTAGATGAAGGAAGAATTAGATTTGGATTAAGTGCTGTTAAAAATGTTGGAGTAAACTTAATTAAGGCAATAATAATTGCAAGAGAAGCAGGAGAGTTTACATCATTTACAGATTTTGTAGAAAGAGTTCAAAAAGTAGATATAACAAGTATTAACAAAAGAGCAATAGAAAGCTTAATAAAAGCAGGAGCAATGGAAGATTTAGGCGGGAATAGGGCACAGCTTTTAGCAGTATATGAAAAGACCATAGATAGTATAAATAGTGATATAAAAAATAATATAATCGGACAGGCTTCAATATTTGATACTGTAGAAACAAAAGATGAAGAGGACCATCTACCAAATATTAATGAATTCCCTAAAAAGGCCCTATTAGCTATGGAAAAAGAAGTTTTGGGTATTTATATATCAGGTCACCCTTTAGAGCCGTATGAAAAGAGTTTAAATAAATTTTCAACTATTACAACTTTAGAAATTTATAATAAGGGTGATGGAATTAAAAATCTTAGGGATGGACAAAAAGTGGCCATAGGTGGTATAATTGTTAGTAGAAGAAATATGGTTACTAAAAACAACAATATGATGGCTTTTATAAATATTGAAGATATGTATGGACCAATCGAATGTATTGTATTTCCACAAACATTTGAAAGGTATTCAAATATAATATTAGAAGATAATGTAATAGCTATTAAAGGCAAATTAAGTATGTCAGAAGTTGAAGAGCCTAAGATTATATGTGAACAAATAAAATTATTAGATGATGTAAATTTAAATAAAATGTATATTAAAATATCTAATGATAAGGATTCCTACACAATTCCAAGAATAAACGATATATTAAAAGATTATCCTGGAGAAGTTCCAGTGTATCTGTATGTTGAAAAAGAAAATAGAACATATCTTGCAGACAGGAAACTCTGGATAAAAGAGGATATAAATCTTATAAATAAATTACAGGAGTTATTAGGACCAGAAACAGTTAAGGTCATATAGTTTACATGGGAGGGTTATAATGAAAAAGATTGGCATATTAACCAGTGGAGGAGACGCCCCTGGAATGAATTCAGCAATAAGAGCTGTAGTAAGAGCAAGTATATATAACGATATAGAGGTAGTAGGTATAACAGAAGGCTATAAAGGATTAATAGATGGACAAATTATAGATATGAATCTTTCATCAGTAGCAGATATTATCCATAGAGGTGGAACTATGTTAAGAAGTAGTAGGTCCGATGAATTTAAAACGGAAGAAGGATTTAATAGAGCCCTAAATGTTTTAAAGGTTTTTAATATAGATGGATTAGTTGTATTAGGTGGAGACGGAAGTTTAAGGGGAGCAGAAAAACTATCAAAAGCAGGCATACCAAGTATTGGTATACCTTGTACAATTGATAACGATTTAGGTTATACAGACTATTCTATAGGATTTTATACAGCTGTAGAAACTGTAGTAGATGCAATTAGTAAATTAAGAGATACTTCAACATCTCATGGTAGAGCTAATATTGTAGAAGTTATGGGTAGAGAATGTGGTGATATTGCATTATATTCAGGACTAGCAGGTGGTGCTGAGAGTATTATTATACCTGAGGTAGATTTTAATATAGATGATGTGGCAGAAAAATTAATGCGTGGTAGAAATAGAGGTAAACTTCATCATATTATTCTTCTAGCAGAAGGTGTGGGAGATGCATATTCCATAAGAGAAGAACTGACTAGTCTAACAGGAGTAGATACAAGAGTAACTATACTAGGTCATATACAAAGAGGTGGAACTCCATCAGCTTTTGATAGAATCTTAGGTAGTGAAATGGGAAGACTTGCAGTAGAGTTACTTCTAGATGGTAAAAAGGGAAGAGCACTAGGTATAAAGGATAATAAATTAATAAATTTAGATATAACTAAAGCTCTTGATACTAAAAAAGAGTTAAAATTTGAGTTATATGAAACAGCAAAACAATTATCAATTTAATATATAGGAGGATTATTTATGAAGAAAACAAAAATAGTAGGTACAATTGGGCCCGCATCAAACAGTGTGGAAACTTTAAAAGAATTATTTAGACAAGGTTTAAATGTTTGTAGAATTAACTTCTCACATGGAGATCATGAAACTCATTTAAATACAATAAATAATATAAAAAAGGCTAGGGAAGAATTAAATTTACCTATAGCAATAATGCTTGATACTAAGGGACCTGAAATTAGACTTGGTAAATTCGGTGTAGATCATGTAGATATAGAACTAGGTGATATATTCACATTTACTACAAGAGATGTAGTAGGGGACGAAACAATAGTAAATGTTTCTTATGAAAATTTAGCAAATGATGTTAAGCCAGGAGATAGAATATTAGTTGATGATGGTTTAGTTGGATTTGAAGTTATAGAAATTATAAATAATACAGATATTAAATGCAAAGCTTTAAACTATGGAGAAATAAAAGATAATAAAGGTGTAAATATACCAAACGTTATAGTTAACTTACCAGCTTTAACTGAAAAAGATATTAGTGATATAAAATTTGGTATTGAAAATGATATTGATTTTATTGCAGCATCATTTATAAGAAAAGCAAGTGATGTTACTAATATTAGAAAGATATTAGAAGAAAATAATGGTCAAAATATTTCAATAATTTCTAAAATAGAAAACCGTGAAGGTGTAGATAATATTGATGAAATTTTAAGAGTTACTGATGGAATAATGGTTGCAAGGGGAGACTTAGGTGTAGAGATTGAAACGGAAATAATGCCTCTTGTTCAAAAGGATTTAATAAGAAGATGTAATGAACTTGGAAAACCTGTAATTACAGCTACTCAAATGTTAGATTCTATGATTAGAAACCCAAGACCTACAAGAGCTGAAGTAACAGACGTTGCAAATGCTATATTAGATGGTACAAGTGCAATAATGTTATCAGGAGAAACTGCAGCAGGGAAACATCCTGTTGAATCAGTAGAAACTATGCGTAAAATAGCAATAACAACTGAGAATGCATTAAATTATAAAAATATATTAAAAGAAAAATCTAACACAACAGAAGATAATACTACAAATGCCATTGGTAGAGCTACTTGTTATACTGCAAGTGATTTAAATGCAAGTGCAATAATAACAGCAACTTCATCAGGATATACTTCAAGAGCTATTTCTAAATTTAGACCTAAGGCTCCAATAATAGCAGCAACTGATAAAGTGAGTACTTTAAGAAAGTTATCTTTAGAATGGGGAGTATACCCAGTATTAACTCCAGAAAGTATTAATACAGATGAAGTCATAGATAATTCAGTAAAGTCAGCTATTGAAAATGGTTATGTTAAGGAAGGAGATCTTGTAATAATTACAGCGGGAGTTCCAGTAGGCGTTTCAGGATCAACAAACTTAATAAAAGTACAAACAATAGGAACAGTTCTAGCTAGTGGAACTGGAATAGGTGAAGGTGCAGTTTCAGGAAAAGTATGTATTGCAAACTCTGAAAAAGATTTATTAGAAAAATTTAGAGATGGAGATATAATAGTAACTAATAGTACTGATAAAGATATGGTAAGTTTTATGGAAAGAGCAGGAGCTATTGTAGCTGAACATGGTGGATTAACATCTCACGCAGCAATAGTAGGTCTTAACTTATTAAAACCTACAATAGTTGGTGTTTATGATGCTATGAATACCTTAAAAGATGGGGATATAATTACTGTTGATAGTAGGTCAGGACAGATATACAAAGGTGAAGCAAGAATAGCTTAATATGTTGACAGTGAATGTCATTTTTGATAGTATAGTAACGTTGGAGTGAACGTTACTATATTTTTTAGGAGGTGTAAAATATGTTAAGATTAGGTGAAATACAAACACTTATTGTAAAGAGAAAATCATCAGTAGGAATATACTTAAATACTGAAGATGCTGAGGAATTTGATGTCCTTCTTCCAAACTCTCAGGTTCCAGAAGGAATTGAAGTTGGAGATGAAATAGAAGTATTTATTTATAGAGATAGTAAGGATAGAATTATATGCACAACAAGAAAACCAAAAATTACTTTAGGACAA
>CAYPYI010000091.1:0-5147 GCA_964415085.1 uncultured Tissierellaceae bacterium | reverse complement strand
ATATTAAAAAGTAATATAATATAAATATTTAGCACTGACTAAATATTAAATTATAAAAGAAAGGATGAACTATAGTAAAAATGAACAAATAATCCATTATTATATAAAGAAAACATAATATATTAGAATAGTTTAGTTTAACCTAATATATTTGTGTCTATTTTTATTATGAGTGGATAGTTTGTTTAAATAGTATACTTGTATATTATTTTATAGTCATCTGTATAACTATCCTCTCTTTATTATAAAAGGGGGATTTTTTTATGCTTAAAATTAGTATGAATAATTTAAAAAAATATTATGGAAGTAGATTAGTCTTAGATGTTGAAGAATTTGAAGTTTATGAAGGAGATAAAATAGGAATAGTTGGTCTAAATGGAGTAGGAAAAACAACTTTTCTAGAGATTATAAATAGAAATATAGATTATGATAGTGGCAATTTATTTATAAATAAAAATACTAAAATAAAATATATTTCACAACTAGCTAAACCAGATAATAAAATTATTAATGGGAAATATGCATCTATATTTAACACTAGTAATGCGTGGGATAATAACATGAGTGGTGGAGAGAAAACAAGATTTAAATTAGCTGAAGGTTTTCAAAATAACCCAGATTTACTTTTAGTTGATGAACCAACAAGCAATTTAGATATTGATGGAATAGAAATTGTTATAAATAGCTTTAAAGAATTTAAAGGTACTTTACTTGTAGTTTCACATGATAGAAATTTTCTAGATAATATTTGTAATAAAATACTAGAAATAGATAATGGTAAATGTAAGATTTATAAAGGAAATTATAGCAAATATATAGAACTTAAAAAAGAGGAAGAATCTAGGCAGCAATTTGAATACGACCAATATATTAAAGAAAAAAACAGATTGAATAATTTAAAAAAAGATATAGAGAATAAATCAAACAAGGTAAAAACAACACCAAGTAGAATGGGTAATTCAGAAGCGAGACTTCATAAAATGGGTGGACAAAGCAATAAGGCTAAATTAGATAGTTTTGCTAAATCTATAGAAAAAAGGATAGAAAATTTAGAAGTAAAAGAAAGAGTTAAAGATCAAGATCAAATTAAAATCAAAATATTAGATTCTACTAAACCTTATAGTAAGATATTAGTATCTGGAAAAGATATTAATAAGTCTTATGGAGAAAATATAATATTTGATAATGCAAACTTTAGTATTGAAAATGGTAAAAAGATTACATTGTTAGGACCTAATGGTAGTGGAAAAACAACCTTAATAAAGATGATTTTAAACAATGAAAATATAAATATAAGTAAAAATGTTAGAATTGGATATTTCAGTCAATCCATGAATATTTTAGATGAAGAAAAGACAATATTAGAAAATGTTATGGAAACAAGTATTCATAATGAAAATTTTGCAAGGCTTATATTAGCAAGATTATTAATAAAAGGTGATAAAGTCTATGAGAATTTAAAGGTTCTAAGTGGAGGGGAAAGAGTTAAAGTTTCTTTTGCCAAGATGATTTTGGGAGATATAAATTTTCTAATACTAGATGAACCTACAAACTATCTTGATATAAATAGTTTAGAAGTAATAGAAGAACTTCTAAAAGATTATGATGGAACTATATTATTAGTTTCCCATGATATAAAATTTATAGAAAGTATAGCAGAAGAGTTATTAATAATTAATAATAAGAAGATAGAAGAATTTAAAGGAACTTATACTGAGTATTCACAAGGGAAAAATAAAATAAAACTAAGTAAAAATCAAAATCAGTCATTACAAAATAAAATGATACTAGAAAATCAAATTACAGCTTTATTAAGTCAAATTTCAATTGAAGAAAACCTTGAAAATAAAAAAGAATTAGAAGAAAAGTATGAGGCCAAAGTAAAAGAATTATCAGACTGGATTTAACTTTGTTAATTAATTGTATTATTAATTATTACAGTTTTCATAGAAAACATTACTAGTAAAATTAGTTTTCTTATATTTATATACCTGTAAAAATGAAGAAAATATTGAAGAAAAAAGAAAATAAAAATAGATTAATAGAAATTTAGGGTATAAATGATATGTAAGTAAAACTAATAAAATTTTAGGAGGTAATATTATGAGTTTTAAAATGACGGACAAAGTTACTTGGGTCGGTAAAATTGACTGGGAATTAAGAAAATTCCACGGTGATGAATACTCTACAGATAGGGGTTCTTCATATAATTCATATTTAATACAGGATGAGAAAACAGTACTTATAGACACAGTATGGGAACCTTTTGCAGAAGAATTTATAACCAATCTAAAAAAAGAAATTGATTTAAATGATATCGATTATATAATAATGCAACATAATGAAGTTGATCATAGTGGATCATTACCACTTTTAATGAAAGAAATACCAGGTACGCCTATTTATTGTACAGCTAATGGCGCAAAGTTATTAAAAGCACATTATCATGAAGATTGGAATTTTGTAGAAGTAAAAACTGGAGACACATTAGATATAGGTCAGTCAACTTTAACCTTTGTGGAGGCAAGAATGCTACATTGGCCAGATAGTATGATGACTTATATGAGTGGAGATAACATATTATTTAGTAATGATGCCTTTGGACAGCATTATGCTTCAGATCTAATGTATAATGATCTAGTTGACCAAGGAGAGTTATATCAAGAAGCTATTAAATATTATGCTAATATATTAGCACCTTTTAGTCCATTAGTTACAAATAAAATTAAAGAAATATTAAGCCTTGAGTTGCCATTAAGTATGATAGCAACATCTCATGGAATTATTTGGAGAGATAATCCAACTCAAATAGTAGAAAAGTATTTAAAGTGGGCAGATTCATATCAAGAACACCAAGTAACCATAGCATATGATACCATGTGGAATGCAACTAGGAAAATGGCTGAGGCCATAGCAGAAGGAATTAAATCTGTAGATAGTACACTTACAGTAAAGTTATTTAATGCAGCGAATACAGATAAGAATGACCTTATAACAGAACTATTTAAATCGAAGGCCTTCTTAATAGGATCATCTACAGTCAACAAGGGTATAATGCATGCAACGGGCGGATTACTTGAGATGCTAAGGGGACTAGGTCTTAAAAATAAAAAAACAGCAGCATTTGGATCCTATGGTTGGTCAGGTGAGTCAGTAGAGATAATAGAATCAAAATTAAAAGATGCAAAATTTGAAGTTATAGAAGACGGAATAAAAGAACTTTGGAATCCAGATATTGATCAATTAGAAAATTGTAGGGAATTTGGAAGAAATTTTGCAAAAAAATTATAAAGTATATATTATAATTTTTTAATACTTTATTTAATGCGATCAAATATAACTTGCATATTATTGTATTACAAGGGAAGTCTAGAATTATATAGACTTCCCTTAATTATTTAATTTAATAGTCAAATAACAGTAAAATAACTTTTATTGTAGAAGTTACATATAAGAAAAATTACTTTATAAATGAATTTTTAAAAATTGATTCAAATCAATTCTTTATTTTAATAGCTATGTTAAACTTTGTATATAGAACTTAGAAAGAAGTTAAATACAAGGAGGATTATATTATGGAAAAAAATAAGACATCGTTAAATAGCTATATTAAGGAGATGGAGTTATATATAAGAATAGTTTCAAGGGTTCATGGCAATATGCATCCTGAAATTAAAGAAGTTGAGAAAATATATGATAGATTAACTTCAATGCTTTTAGATAAAGCTGAAAATGTAATTGATATAGATAAAGAGTTTTACTCCCTACGTAAGGTAACTAATAACTATACTATCCCAGAAGATGTCTGCGAAAGTTATGAAAGAGTTTACTATTTACTAGAAGAGTTAGATAAAGAATATCATAAATAATTATTATATATAATAAGGGAGGTAGGATATGCAGAGATTTGTTTTAAGAAATAAAAATAAAATAACATTAATAAGTGGGATATTAATAATTATTGCTTTTACAAATAAATGGCTTCTAAATAATAATGATCTATTTATAACTTCCTTAATACTTGCTTCTCTTATAGCTGTAATGCCAATAGCTATTCAGGCATATCAAGCACTAAGGGTTAAGGTAGTTAGCATAGATTTATTAGTAACAATTGCAGTTATAGGAGCTTTTTTTATTAAAAACTTTGAAGAATCAGCAATAGTCACATTTTTATTCTTATTTGGAGCCTATTTAGAGCAAAGAACCTTAAATCATACACGTTCTGCTATAAAAGAGTTAACAGATTTGTCTCCTGATACAGCTTTTAAGAAAACAGTGAATGGAGAGTTTGAAGAAGTTGATGTAGAAGATGTAGATATAGGGGATATAATACTAGTTAAAACAGGAGCTAAAGTGCCTGTAGATGGAACTGTAATAATAGGTGAAGCTAGTATAGATCAATCAAGTATAACAGGAGAGCCTGTACCAGTTAGAAAAGTAAAAGGTGCAAATGTATTTGCAGGAACTATTGTAGATAATGGAACAATACAAGTTGTTGCAAGTAAAGTTGGAGAAGAAACAACATTTGGTAAAATAATAGAACTAGTAGAAGAAGCCCAAGATTCAAAGTCAGAAGCAGAAAGATTTATAGATAAATTCTCCAAATGGTACACGCCTGTAATATTGATAATTGGAATAATCGTATGGATAGTTTCTAAAAATGTAGAGCTAGCAATAACAATACTAGTACTAGGTTGCCCAGGAGCACTAGTAATAGGAGTTCCTGTATCAAATATAGCAAGCATAGGGAATGGAGCTCGTAATGGGATTTTAATAAAAGGCAGTGAAGTTATAGATGATCTTAGTAAGTTAGATACTATAGTATTTGATAAAACAGGAACTTTGACTATAGGAAGTCCATCAGTAGATGAAAAGTTCTATTTTGATGATAATATTAATTATTATTCAAGTTTACTAGCAAGTATAGAAAAAAACTCAGATCATCCTTTAGCAAAAGCCGTATTAGAAGATATAGAAAATACAAAGTATTTTGATGTAGACAATATAAAAGTATTAAAAGGTGAAGGAATTAGAGGAGATATTGATGGAAAGAGTGTACTAGTAGGTAATCTATCTTCAATGGAAAAAGAAAATGTAGAATTAAAAGATGATGTTAAGGAAAAAATAAATATTCTTGAAAGCCAAGG
>CAYPYI010000090.1:0-5180 GCA_964415085.1 uncultured Tissierellaceae bacterium | reverse complement strand
TAAACTAAATCTGTGTTAAGTAAACTTTTGTCTAAATAAGGGTTGCCATTCCAATATTTATACATAACAAAAAAAGTATGTAGGGAAACATACTTTTTTCATAAAGGGAGGATCCAACTGAGGGGAACTCAGTCTTCACCACATAATCTATATACAAATATATTATATATAACAAATTTTAAGGTATTATTTTTACATACCGCATATACTATTCTAACACCCCATTGAATATGTTTCAATGATAATCTTTACAAAATCTTTACAATCATATTCTTACTCGAAATCATATTCTACAATAGGTACTATACCAATCTTAACATGGTTTACTTCATTTAATTTTCTTAATTCTAACTCCCCTATTAGTCTAGATATTCTAGCTTGTATATAGAAATTTTCTAATTTTATAATTTTCTCCTTAGTTAAATAAGGGCTAAAGACCATCCTATAATTTGCACTAAAACATAGAGTTTCTAATCTTTCTAATTGCTTAATTTGATTTATCATATTATAAGGAACTGAAAAGTCTACTGGATATTTTATATACTCTTTTCTTAAAAGTATTCTTTCCTCATCTTCATAAAAGTCTACATCATCAAATAATTGTTCTGGAGTATCCACAGATAAATCTTTTAGAAAATGATTTATAAAGTCTTTAGGCTTTTCATAAGAATAATCACATATATCTTCTGATAAAAAATCATTAAAACTTATATATTTATCTTCCCCCTCATTTTCTAAGTCATCTTCATATTGATCTTCATATTCACCTTCGTAATCATTTATCAAATATATCCAACCTCCTAATACCGTTTGGATCTAAGCCTACCTTTATTATATTGATTTTATTTAGTTGCTCAATATTAATTGGGTCTATTATTTTTTCGTTTTCTAAATAATATTGAAAAAGAACTAAATTATCTATATATTCTTGATCTAGATCATATGCAAAAATTAGTCTATATCCTAAGTTATTTGCATATCCTTCTAAAGTTTTTAGGCTTACTCCATCTTTTCTTAAGTAATAAGGTATAAAAAAGTTTTGAGACCTATTTATTCTAAAATTTATATTTTTTATAGATAATCCTAAATCCTCTGCCAATGATTCAGCATAAAGCCTTACTTTTTCTACGTCTCTCATATACATCACCTTTTTTAGTATATTTAGTTGATTATATTAGTCAGCATATTTATAGTTTACAGATAATTACACAATATGTAAATAGATTGATAATAGTAAATACAAAAAAGAGACTATATAAAAAGATTATAGTCTCTTCTTCACAAAATATATTCTTGTTTATAAATCTTATAACATCTTCTAATATTTAAAATATAGTCTCTTAATAATAAATTATATTTTTTATTTATACTATATCTTTTCTAGATTAATTAGATGAATCTCCATAATACTTTTATTACAAACAAGTTCAAATTGTTTATTTTCATCCTCAACTTCTAAAAAGCTTATTTTAACATCTGGTATATACATATAATCTAAATGTTTTTTCTCCCACTCTGTAATACTTTGTTTATATTTTTCTTCAATTCTAAGAGCATCATAAACTTTAATTCCCATATCTACTTTATACTCAGATAGTTTAAATGTATCCTTTAAGCCTTTAATTTTAAGTCTATATTCTATGTTACCAGCAGTTTCAAAATTTGATAATGTTTTTGATGAATAATTATAGTATTTTATATAATCATCAAAAATTAACATTACTAAATTCGAGCCTTTTTTTGTAACAAATATACCTTCATCAACATAAATTAAGTCTTCACCTAATAAGTCAATAAAATCAAACATATAGTAAGTTGGTAGTCTTAAGCCTAAATCATTAAATAAGAATCTGTCTAATGCATCTTTATCAATCTGTTCTGTATTTTTACTTGATAATCTAATTGATGATAAAATATGATTATTGCTTCTTAACTTTAATGCTAAATATAAAACAAATAAATTTGCAAAGTTTATTTTATCATAATCGGACACTTCTAAATTATCTATATTATAGCTAAATGATGTTAAAAGCTTATTTTTTATACTATATGACTGAACATGCTGCTTTAAATTATTTAACATACCTATGTAATAATTTATGGCATAATCAAATCTTGGTTCTATGTGATTGTAGTTAAGTAAAACCATTGAATAGTCTGGCGCTTCAATTTTTTCTATAAAAGATTTTATATTATCTAAATCATCGCTATTATTTAATTCACCAAAATCTACTGCCCATTTATAGTCTTCTCCACTAAACTTTTTATCTAATAAGAGTTTAAAGTTACTAATAACAGATAGCACTTCATATTCTTTTTCCGTATTTAAATATTTATCTAGATTATTTATTTTTATTCCAAAAACAAATGATCTTAACTTATTAAAACCAATAATTCTAGATATTGAATCTATCTTTTTAATTGCCATATCACTAAATGGATCTATAGACATACTTCCAATATCATAATTTAAAAATATTATTGGTGATATATTGCTTTTGTTCAACATTCTTATTAGTGTGTTTGATTCATATTCATTTATATATTTCATTTTACCATGTTTGTTAATAAGATATACTTTATCATCTATTACTTTTATATTAAGTATAATATTTGTAAACTCAATATTTTCAATTATTCTTTCAAAGTTATCAAAGCCTTTAAATATATCGAATAAACAGTTAATATCTATAATCTTTGCCCATTCTTTTCTTTCTAAAAGAATATCTGCCTTATAATCTATATTATATTCTATTCTTCCTTTTAATATATTATCTTTTTTTATCTTTATATGATTTACAAACTCTTGTACTTTTTCATCCAGAAACAATTCATTTTTCATTAGCATTTCATCTAAGTTAGTATATTTTTTTCTAAAATCTGTAGGTGATATTGAAAATATTTTCCTAAATGCATTATTAAATGATTTTATATTACTAAAACCAGATTCTTCTGCAATATCTGTTATCATTTTATCTGTATTTATAATAAGATCCACAGCTTTATTTAATCTTACTTTTAATAAAAAGTCTGTATAATTCTCACCAATATTCTTCTTAAAAGATCTGGATAAGTAGTAATAACTAACATTATACTCATCTGCCATATCTTCTAGACTAATATTTTTCTGACATAAATTAACAAAGTCATGAGAAGCTCTTTTAGCTATTTCAACCACTATTGAGTCAATATCTAAAAATTCTTTATGCTTTTTTGGATAATATCTTTTAGTTACAAGTAAAGTTAATAATTCTTGTAAGTCATCATTCATATCCTCTATTTCCCAGTCTGTAGTAAAAGTGTTAATATAAAGTCTACCCATTACAGATATAATTTTTTGTTTAGTTAAATCATCCATTCTATTTGAAAAAAGTATTTCATCATAAACAGGAATATTCTCTTTTAAAAAATTATTTTCGATTTGAAGTATTAATACAATATTGTCGACCTGAGTTTCTTTAATTAAATGAGCTTTTCCTGGATTTATAATATAAATATCTCCCTCATCTAAATCTATTATTTCATCTTCATCTGATAGTTCGATTCTACCTTTTAATACATATACTATCTCCAACCAATTATGTACCATAAACTCTTTTTCTTGTACTCTGGTCAAAAATATTCTATAATCATCAAAACTTTTTGCTAATACTATATTTTGCTTAGTATCTTCTATTTCTGATTTTATCCCCACTAACAAAACCTCCTTACAAAATTAAATGCTGGAAATAGTTTCATTTTTTATATACCCATTTAGTAAGCGTTTATACATTTAGTAAAATATTTCTATTATTTTGTATATTTATTTATTTTTAATAAAAAAAACAGCCTTAATTAAATCAAGGCTGTTTTAAATATTTAGTATATTATTACTATATTCCATTCGTTTCCTTCTTTTATAAGTTCGATATTAAAAATATCTGTATCACTAAAAGAAACCTGAAATATAGAATATTCATCTTCTCTATCTATGTTTTTTAAAGTCATTAATTTGATCCAATTTTCACCAAACTCTGATATATGACCTTCTTTTAAATAAGTAAGTTCTTCTAAAAATTCTTCTTCTAATTCTTTAGGAATATTACTATTTTTTTGTATTCCCAATTCACTTAGTTTAATAGTATTCATAGTGTTAACATACATATTAACATCTAAGTTATCTATTGCTGTATAATAGTTTTCTACGGTCTCTCTACCTGTTTTATTTGATATTTTGTTATTTATTTGAAGTACTCCAAACACTATTACTATAGAAGCAAGTAAAAGTATCATCATCTTCATTCCTGAACTAATATCTTTTTTCACATCATTTCTTTCTACTAATGTCCCACACTTTTCACATATTCCATCGTCCTCCGACAAGGGGCCATCACAGTTTTGACAGTTCATTACATACCTCCTAATTTATCTTTCTAGTATATCCTACCAAAATAAACAAATAAATACAATAATTATTTATTTTACCACAATCCTTGATTTATGTAAACCAAATTAAGCTTTAAAATAATAAGTATAGATAAAAAAATAATTGTAACTATATACTCATTATACTCATTTAGTAGCTAGTAATCTTTAAATAACTAGATAATATTAACTATGTGGTATTACTTTACAAATATTAATGTGAGGTGGATATAATTTTAGTAAAATCTATTTTAAGAATTTTAAAAAGTTTTTATTCTCTTTTCATTGTAGTGTTTGACCTTTTATAAATCAATTACATCAAATTATGGTCATATAAAAGTACTTAAAACTCTTAATCCTGCTTTTAAACATATTTATTTTCAGTCTATAATTGCTTTTTCTGGAGGATGTGATCTAAGAGTTTCAGTATCTAATTTTATACTTTTCTCAAAAATCGCAAATTATATAAAAGAATAATGATGAAACTATATTTTCTCAACATGAATGTGAAAAATATATGAAATAATTAAAAAGAAGAATATAAAAAGTATAAAAAAAGAAATGCCTATATAGGAGAAATAAAAGAAAACACTCAAAACACTAAAACATTCAACTTGTAAGACATTAACCTTATCTTAGAGTTACCCTATCATCTTTTAACAGCAGTAATCCTTATATCTATACAATTATATACCTTGTATATTTATTTTGCTTATAGCTTGATTTAGACACTTATTATGATTTCAGATTTATATATTAATAATTTAATTTATATG
>CAYPYI010000089.1:0-5278 GCA_964415085.1 uncultured Tissierellaceae bacterium | reverse complement strand
TCTCAAATTATAATTTTTAAACATAAGTAGTTAACAAAGTTAAAAGAAAAGGCTGCTCATAACTAAAAAATATTAGTTATGAAACAGCCCCTTTTTTACTAGATTAATTTTTTTGCTTCTTCATAAGCTTTATCATAGTCAGGATGATCTGTAGCTTCTGGTACATATTCTACATATTGAACTACGCCATCTTTATCAATTATAACAATACCTCTTGCAAGTAATCTTAACTCTTCCATTAAGAATCCATATTTTTCACCAAAATCTGCATCTTTATGATCTGATATTGTAACAACTTTATCTATTCCTTTAGCACCACAGAATCTTTCTTGAGCGAAAGGAAGATCCATTGATACAGTTAAAATAACTACATCTCCAAGTTTAGATGCCATTTCATTAAAATTAATAGTTTGTAATTCACATACACCAGTATCTAGTGATGGTACAACAGAAATTATTCTCACCTTACCATTTGTACTTGATAAGTTAAATTCACTTAAATCTGTATTTAAAGCAGTAAAGTCTTTTGCTTTATCTCCAACTTTTACCTCATCTCCAATTAATGTAACAGGGTTTCCACCCATTTTTACTATATCTTTTCTTTTATTCATATATAATCCTCCTAAAATTTATCGTTATTTAGTCTTAAATTGATTATACCCAAAAAGATAGAATTTACTTTTATTTAAATTATTTATTATCATAAATATAACCGACACCGTAAATTGTTTTAATAATTTCAGGTTTTTTAGAATCTTCTTCTAATTTTTGACGAATATTTTTAATATAAGTGTCAATTGTTCTATCATAACCATCATATTCCTCACCAAAAGATAGACTAATTAGCTGTTCGCGAGATAAAACCTGATTAGGATTGGATAAAAATGTGTTTAAAACCTTAAATTCATTTGTAGTTAGCTCGATTTCTTCATTATTTTTAAAAACCTTAAAACTGTCTATATATACCTTTATATTTTCACCTATACTAATAATGCTTGCTTTAGGTGTATTGGAATAACTTCTTCTAATAAGAGCTTTTACACGATATAAAAGTTCTTTCATTTCAAAAGGCTTGGTAATATAATCATCTGCACCTATGGATAATCCAGAGATTTTATCATCTAGTTCAACCTTAGCGGTAAGCATAATAATAGGTATGTTTGATTTGATTCTTATAATACTACAAACTTCAGAACCACTCATTTTAGGAAGCATAAGATCTAGTATAATTAGATGAAAGTTATTTTGTTCAAATTTTTCAATAGCATCAATTCCATCAAAAGATTGTGTTACATGGAAACCTTCTTTTTCCAAATAAGCTCTGATAACTTTAGAAATATTCTTATTATCTTCAACTAATAAAATATTTGTATACTCCATAAAATCACCTCTAAATAATATTAACTTAAGTATATCATTAAATTTAAATTTAATGTAAGAATAATAGTTCTATGCTATAATAGATGTGATGTTGCTAGCTTGAAATTATTGGGAGGGATTCTTTTATGAATATAGAAAACAAAAGCATAAATACCTTAAGGGTATTATCAGCAGAAGCAATAGAAAAAGCAAATTCAGGTCATCCAGGATTGCCTTTAGGAGCTGCACCTATGGCTTATACATTATGGTCAAAAAGTATGAAACACAATCCGAAAAATCCTGATTGGATAAATAGAGATAGATTTGTCTTATCAGCAGGTCATGGATCAGCACTTTTATACTCATTACTACACTTATTCAATTATGGTTTAAGTATTGAGGATTTAAAGAACTTTAGACAATTGGGAAGTAAGACTCCAGGTCATCCGGAATATAGAGACACAGTGGGTGTAGAAGTTACTACAGGACCATTGGGACAAGGACTTTCAAATGCAGTAGGTATGGCTATGGCAGAAAGACATTTAGCAGAGACTTTTAATAGAGATGGATATGATGTAATAGATCACTATACTTTCGTATTATCAGGAGATGGTGATATGATGGAAGGTATTGGATATGAAGCTACATCACTTGCAGGAACTTTAGCTCTAGATAAGTTAATTGTTCTATATGATTCAAATTCAATAACTATTGAAGGAGAAACAGATATAGCATTTACAGAGAGTGTTGCAGATAGATTTAAAGCACAAGGTTGGCAAGTATTAAAAGTAGAAGATGGTAATAATATTTTAGATATACATGAAAAAATAGAAGAAGCTAAAAGAAATAAAACACAACCAACATTAATAGAAGTTATTACAGAAATCGGATACGGAAGTCCTAAAAATCAAGGAAAATCATCAGCTCATGGTTCACCACTTGGAGATGAGGATCTTTTAGGAATGAAAGAAAGATTTGAATGGACAGAAGAAGAATTTACTGTACCTAAAGATGTTAGAGAACACAATGATAAATTAATAGAAGAATTATCAAATGAAAATGAAAAATGGAATAAGATGTATGAGGAATATAAAAATGAATATAAAGATTTAGCTGAAGAACTTGAAAGATGGATAAATAGAGAAATTCCTATGGATTATTTAGAATCAGAAGAATTCTGGAATTTTGATAAAAACATATCAACAAGAGAAGCTTCAGGAATTTTAATAAATAGATTAGCTGATAAGCTTCCTAATTTAATGGGAGGATCAGCAGACTTAGCACCATCAAATAAAACTTATATGAACTCTAGAGAAGATTTTTCTAAAGATAATTATAAAGGATCAAATATAAGATTTGGAGTAAGGGAACATGCAATGGCTGGAATATTAAATGGTCTAGCTCTTCATAAGGGAGTAATTCCATATGGTGGAACATTCTTAATATTTAGTGATTATATGAAACATTCAATGAGACTTTCAGCTCTTATGAAGCTTCCAGTAACGTATGTATTAACACATGATAGTATTGGAGTAGGTGAAGATGGTCCTACACATCAACCAATTGAACAACTTGCAATGTATAGATCACTTCCAAACTTTACACTGTTTAGACCAGCAGATGCAAGAGAAACTGCAGCAGCATGGTATACAGCAATGAATAAAACTGATGGACCAGTAGGTATGGCTTTAACTAGACAAAACCTTCCATTACTAGATGGCAGTGGAAAGAAAGCTTTAAAAGGTGGATATGTTTTAAGAGAAGAGACAAAAGATTTAGACCTTATTTTACTTGCTTCAGGATCAGAAGTTCAATTAATATATGAAGCAGCAGAAGCGCTTGAAAAAGAAGGTTATGGAGTTAGAGTTGTAAGTATGCCATCATTTGAAATATTTGAATCTCAAAATGATGAATATAAAGAAAGTGTACTTCCAAACTCATGTAGAAAAAGAGTAGCAGTAGAAGCTGCAACAGATTTTGGATGGTATAAGTATGTAGGATTAGATGGAAAAGTTTTAGGAATGAAAACTTTTGGAGCATCAGGTCCAGCTGAAGAATTATTTGAAAAATTTGGATTTACAGTAGAAAATGTAATTAAATTAGCTAAAGAAGTATTATAATATTAAAGGTAGATAACTTAAGTTATCTACCTTTTTTTAAAATGTTTGATAAAGTTTATAATTTGCTTAACAAATTCTTTATATATAATATAAAATAATCTTAGGAGGTGGATTATGAATATTAAAAAAATAGTAATTTTATCAAATATTTTATCTTTTTTATACCACTAATTATCGCTATAATTACTTTATATTTTGCATTTAACTATATAAATATTAAATTAGAAGAAGAGTATAGTAAATTATATTTTATTAGAAATATTAATGGGTTATATAATATCAGTTTTAATAAAAAACCCATTTAAATTTTCTATAACAACATGGTTAATTACAATTGTTTTTGCAATATTAATAGGAGTGACATTTGGATACTATCCTGCACAGAAAGCTGCTAAATTAGATTCTATAGAGGCATTACGATATGAATAGAATTAGAGTATGATCTATAAAATATAGATCATACTCTAATTAATTAATTTTTATTTTGTTTTTCTTAAATTACCTCTAAATCTCTTAATATATTCATCACGTAATTTCTTTTGTTCAGATTTTTCTTCTTCAGTAAGACCTATTGTTTTAGATTTCTTACTTAGTTCATTAATTCTTGGAATAAGATCTTTCAAATTATCACCTCAAGCTTATTATATATTAAATTAATATTTAAGTAAATTAACTTGAACAAAATTGTAATGAGTGTTATAATGTAATCATACCAATTAAGTATTACATTATAATAATATTAAATGGAGGTATTTAAAGATGGAAAGATTTGTAGGTAAATTAGCGCCAGATTTTAAAATGGCAACATGTGATGGTAAGGGAGAAAACT
The DNA here is from genome assembly GCA_964415085.1 of uncultured Tissierellaceae bacterium. Lineage (GTDB taxonomy): Bacteria > Bacillota > Clostridia > Tissierellales > Tissierellaceae > CAYPYI01. Next base: position 970 of record CAYPYI010000089.1, on the reverse strand, counting down.
TTGGTGAAGTATCCTTAAATGATTATAAAGGTAAATGGTTAGTTATGTTTTTCTATCCACTAGATTTCACTTTTGTATGTCCAACAGAAATCACAAGCTTTAGTGATAGATATGAAGACTTTAAAGATTTAGATGCAGAAGTATTAGGAGTGAGTGTTGATAGTATACATTCACATAAAGCGTGGATAAACTCAAGCTTAGGAAAATTAAATTTCCCATTAGCTTCAGATATAACTAAAGATGTTTCATATGATTATGGAGTTTTAATAGAAGAAGAAGGAATTGCTTTAAGAGGATTATTTATAATCAACCCTGAAGGAGAAGTTAAATACTCAGTAATTCATGATAATGATATAGGTAGAAGTGTTGATGAAACATTAAGAGTATTAAAAGCATTACAAACAGGTGGGTTATGCCCAGCAAACTGGACTGAGGGAGAAGATTTATTATAATAGTAAATCTTTATATAAAGTAAGTTAGAAAAGAAAGTGGAAAATTCCACTTTCTTTTTTTGTTTAAATCAAACTAATGAATGTTGCCATAAGCTTATATTTTTGACCATCTCTTCTATAAGAATGAAACATGTCATTAGAATAGGTACTTAAATTAACATTTATAATATTGTTTTTCTTTACACCTAGGTTCATAAAATTATCTATATTAATTTTATCTAGATTGATATTATATTTTTCATTATCTTTTTTCTTAGAATACTCACAAATATTAGGAAATTCATCTTTAAATAGTTGAAAAACATCATTTCTTACTTCAAAATCATCATAGGAAATAGAGGGATTTAAAACAACAATAGTATCTTTTGGGTCTGTACCAAACTTTTCTATCATTTTATTTAATGTTTTAGGACCGATTTTCTTTAAAGTACCTTTCCATCCTGAGTGAACATTTGCAGCAACTTTATTAACTTTATCAAATATAATAATTGGAGTGCAGTCAGCTGAAAAGCTTACTA
>CAYPYI010000088.1:0-5320 GCA_964415085.1 uncultured Tissierellaceae bacterium | reverse complement strand
ACTATAATATTTTCATCATTTACAAGTCTTGAAAGCACCTTTAGTCTTTGGACCTTAGTATCTATACTTACAGCATCTACATTGTAATACATTACATCTTTTTTAGGATAATATTCTATATTTTCTTTATCTATAATTAAGCCTTTTAAATCTTTATATATATAATTTGCTTCTTTTTCATCTTTTGTAATGATAAGCATTGGTTTTTTTAGAGTTTTATCTAATCCATAAATAACATGACCTAAAGCCTGTGTATTTAAGCCATAGTTAAATATAGGAGTAGTTTTACTTTTAATTGCTCCTACTAATTCATTAAAAGAGTCCATCTCTAAAAGTGAATTTACTAGAAAATCTTTCATATTTACCTCCCTACATAAATACTAAAGAAACCCAGGTTTATCCTGGGTCTCACTTTAATTGTATTTATTCATCGCATCTAGGATGCTATTATTTATTATCTCTTCTACAGCAGATGCCGATTTTTCAATTGCTTCTAATATATCTGGCTCTTCTTCTTTATCAAATCGTGATAAAACAAAATCTGCTAAATCTTGGTTTGGATGTTTCTTTTTCCCAACCCCTATTTTAATTCTTGGAAAGTCTTTAGAATTCAAATGATTAATTATTGATTTTAAACCATTATGTGATCCTGCACTTCCCTTTTGCTTTATCCTAATTTTTGCAAAATCTATATCTATATCATCTACTATTACAATTATATTCTTATTTTCAATTTTAAAAAAGTTTTTAATTTCCGCTACTGCCACGCCACTATTATTCATATATGTTTGTGGTTTTGCTATAACAACTTTTTCATTTCCTATCATTCCACTTCCATAAACTGAATTAAACTTCATTTTATTTAATGGGATATTATTTCTACTTGCTACTTGTTCAATAGCATCAAAACCAATATTATGCCTAGTATGTTCATACTCCTTACCAGGATTTCCTAAACCTACTATTAAATACATTTAAATCTCTCCAATATTAATCAAATAATATACTTACAGACTTATTGTCGTTAATTCTTCTTATAGCTTCAGCAAAAATTGGCGCTACACTTACAACTTCTATTTTATCAATTTGCTTAGTTGTATCAAGAGGAATTGTATTTGTTATTACAAATTTCTCTAATTCTGAGTTTTCTATTCTTTCTATAGCTGGTCCAGATAATACGCCATGAGTTGCACATCCATAAACCTTTTTAGCTCCAAATTTCTTTAAAAATGATGCAGCTTGGCTTATTGTTCCTGCTGTATCTATCATATCATCAACTAATACTACGTCTTTACCTTCTATATCTCCTATAACATTCATTACTTCTGCAACATTTGCTTTAGGTCTTCTTTTTTCGATAATAGCTATTGGTAAATCTAACATATTAGCAAAATTTCTAACTCTTGTTACTCCACCTAAATCAGGAGATACTACTACTGTATCTTTACTTAATATTCCTTTAAAGTGGTCTGCTAAAAGAGGCATTGCTGTTAAGTGGTCTACTGGAATATCGAAGAAACCTTGAATTTGTCCTGCATGTAAATCCATAGTTACAACTCTATCTGCTCCTGCTTCTGTTAATATATCTGCCATTAATTTTGCAGTTATTGGCTCTCTAGATTTAGTTTTTCTATCTTGTCTTGCATATCCGTAATATGGAATTACAGCGTTAATTCTACCTGCTGATGCTCTTTTTACAGCATCTATTAAAATTAACATCTCCATTATATTTGTATTTACTGGTGAGCAAGTTGGTTGAATTATATAAACATCCATACCCCTTACTGTTTCACCAATATTTACACTTATTTCTCCATCACTAAAATGGCTAACCTCACATGCTGCCATTCCTATTCCTAGTTCTCTACTTATTTCTTCTGCTAAAGCTCTATTACCATTTCCTGAAATTATTTTAATCCCACTTAGGCATAAACTCATTATTTTACTCTCCTCCTAATGTCTGTATAAATATTATTTTGTTAGTCTTGTTTCCTAACGTATGAATCTTTGTTAACCTGTCTTGCTCTTGCTATAGAAAGACTTCCTTCGGAAACATCTTCAGTTATAGTAGAACCTGCTGCAACATAAGCATTATCACCTATATTAACTGGTGCTACTAAATTAGAGTTACTTCCTATAAAAGCATTATCACCTATAATAGTTTTATTTTTATTCTCTCCGTCATAATTGGCAAAAATAACCCCACAACCTATATTAACATTTTTACCTACTATGCCATCTCCAATATATGCTAAATGACCTGCCTTTACACCATCTCCTAATTTAGAATTTTTCACTTCCACAAAGTTTCCTATTTTTATTTCATTTCCTAGTATACTATTTGGTCTTAAGTGTGCATTTGGACCAATATGAACTAAGTTTCCAACTTCACTTTCTTCAATTAGTGATGAGTCTATTTCTGTATTATCCCCAATTTTACTATTTACTATTCTTGTTTGAGAATATATAGTGCAGTCTTCTCCTATTATAGTACTTCCTTGTAAAAATACTCCTGGATAAATAACAGTATCTTTCCCAATTTTTACATCTTGATCTATATAAGTATTTTCTGGATCTATTAATGTTACTCCTTGTTCCATGTGATAAGTATTAATTCTTTTTCTTAGTACTTTTTCACAAAATGCTAATTGTTCTTTAGAATTAATTCCATAAACATCTGAAAAATCATCAATAATACAAGCACCTAAGTTATAGCCTTTAGTTTTAAGTATTTCTACAACATCGGTTATATATAGCTCTCCTTGAGCATTATTGTCATCTAATTCATTTAAAGCCTCTATTAGTAATCTACCCTTAAATGCGTAAATACCTGTATTTATCTCTTTTATTTCTTTTTCTTTTTCATTTGCATCTTTTTCTTCTGTTATTTTTTCTATATTTCCATTTTTATCCCTAACTATTCTACCATATCCAGTAGCATCTTCCAATACCGCAGTTAAAACAGTTCCATCATATTTTCCCTTATCGTGAAATTCTTTTAAATTTGATATAGTTTCTTCTGTTACAAGTGGAGTGTCTCCACACAGTATTATTACAGTATCCTCACTTGATACGTGATTTACACCTTGTTTTACAGCGTAACCTGTACCGTATGGAGCCCCTTCACCTATTGGTTGTTCTTCAAATATTACATTTTTATGATTAAAGGCTTCTTTTACTTTCTCGCCTCCATGTCCTATTATTACAACATTTTTTTTAATTCCTGCTTTTTCACTTGCTGTAATAACATAATCTAATATAGGATTTCCACCTATCTTGTGCAACACTTTAGGTAACTTTGATTTCATCCTTGTCCCTTCCCCTGCTGCTAATATAATTGAAACGCTCATTCTCACACCTCTTTTTTTATGATTAAATTCACTCTCAAATACATTATAAGGCTATATCAGTAATATTTAAAGGTTTTTTACACTTTTTTCACACTATTTCTATTTTTACATAATTACATGTGATTTTCAATAACTTCTTTATAATATTTTGATAATATCGTTTTCTCTACATAATCTCTAAATCTCTTACTTGTTGGATGGGCAATATCTTGATATTGATTCTCTTTTATAGACCTAGATGGCATTGAAAGAAAAACTTTTTTCTCATTAGATATTATTTTTATATCATGAAGTGCAAACTCATCATCTAGTGTAATTGATACTATGGCTTTTAAATTCCCCTCATTAAATTTTTTTCTTATTTTTACATCTGTTATTTTCATATTCTTATCTTCCTTTCTCTTTATGTTTAGTGTCATATTGTCTATTACCATTATGTGTATATATTTCTTTTTCTTATTTGCCTATGTTCTTTCCAAATTTTTACCTCCTTTTTGATATATTTTAATAACTTATTATCTATTACCACTATGTGAATAACATTCCTTCTTTATTTTTATTATTTTTTATTATTTTTTTATTCTTATTTAAACCTTTCAAAATATTCTTTTCGTTTAATGTATTTAACTGCGGGTATTTGATAGTTAAGGTCACTTACTTTATTTTATTTTTTTAAAGGAGGATAAATAATGAATTTTAGAAAGAATATTGATGATTTATTTCCAGAATACAAAGAGGACTTAAGAAAATTAGTTGCAATTGATAGTGTAATAGATAAAAATGGGGAAAAACCATTTGGTAAATCTATTCAAAAAGCACTAGAGCAAACACTTGAAACTGCAGAAAAGTTAGGATTTAAAACTACCATAGATCCTGAGGGATATTATGGATATGCAGAAATAGGAGAAGGTGAAAAACTATTTGGTGTGCTAGGTCACATTGATGTTGTTTCTGTTGGGGATGTAAATAATTGGAATAATGATCCATTTGAATTAACAGAAAAAGACGGTAAACTTTTCGGAAGAGGAACTTCTGATGATAAAGGACCACTTCTTGCATCTATGTATGCATTAAGAATCTTATTGGATGAAGGATATAAACTAAATCAAAGAGTAAGATTTATTATAGGAACCGATGAAGAATCTTTATGGAGATGTATGAAGGCTTATACTAAAAAAGAAGAAATACCTTCTATGGGATTTACTCCTGATTCATCCTTCCCACTAAATTATGCTGAAAAAGGATTAATTCAGTATTATCTACATTCAAATGAGAATTCAGATATTAGATTAGAAGGTGGGGGACAGCTTAATGCAGTACCAGAACAAGCTAGAGTTGACTATGATAAGGATGTTGAAGATGCTCTTAAGGATTTAAATTGTAAATATGAGCATATAGGTGATGATTTAGTAATATATGGAAAAGCAGTTCATGCTATGGCTGCAGACCAGGGTGAAAATGCTGTTGTTTATGCAGCTCAAGCTTTATATAAGGCTGGTAAAAGAAACCGTATGATCGACTTTATAGTTGAAGCTTTATCAAATCCTAATGGAGAGGGAATATACGGAGTTTGTGAAGATGATGTTTCTGGTAAATTGATGTTAAATCTTGGTGAAGTTGAATTTAATAAAGACTCACAAAAAGTAGGAATTGATATGAGAATTCCAGTAACATATTCAAAAGATGATATAGATAAAAAATTAAAAAAATTTAGTAACAATAATGATATAGAAGTTGAAGATTATGATTATCTACCTTCCGTTTATATAGAACGTGATTCTGAACTTGTTAAAGGATTGATGAAGGCATATCAAAAGATAACTAATGATATGCAATCTCAACCTAGAGTAAGTGGAGGTGCAACATATGCAAGGGCTATGGATAATGTAGTTGCGTTTGGAGCATTGCTTCCTGGTAGAGAAAAAACTGAACATCAAGCTAATGAGTATATTATTATTGATGATATGAAA
>CAYPYI010000087.1:0-5391 GCA_964415085.1 uncultured Tissierellaceae bacterium | reverse complement strand
TAAATAATGATATGCTTATAAATCTTTTTAGTTTAATTTTCATACTAGTCCTCCTATTATTATATTGTTAAATTAATACCATTATAGCATAAGTTATTATAAATTAGCTTATTCCGACATTTTAAGCAAATAAAGCATAATAAAAAAAGATACTTAAATAACTAATTTAATAGCTCTATTAAAGTACCTTTTTATTTACTTATTTCTATATTATTTTTTTTAAAAAGAACAAGATCTTTTTATCTTAAATTTATATTGCACTTATATATCATATTTATATCTATAAATCTGATATTTTCTCAAATAGTTCTTTAATATCCTTTATAAATTCTTTTGATGTCTCATTTAAATTATCATCTTTTCTAGTTATTAGAGAAAATAAAATAGTACTTTCACAACCATCTATTGGAACAGAAATAACATCAAACATTGATTTTTGATTTTCAAACTCTTTTATTCCTATAGTATAATAATTACTTATAGAAATTAAGTTTAATAAAGTAGATCTACCATATACATAAATTATTTTATTAGAATTATTAAGATCATCATGAAAACCTTTTTTAAAAATATTGTATATAAAATCTTCATATTGTCCAAGATATCTAACAAATCCATAATCCTTTAAATTATTTAAACTAATTTTTTCTCCTTTTTTAAAAAGCTCATGATTTTTAGAAATACAGATTTCAGGCTCAAATTCACCTAAAATTTCAAATTTAAGACCGCTATTTTTTATAAGTTCATGTATATTATTAGATTCATGAACATCATAATGTATTATGCCTATATCTGTATATCCACTAGTTATATCTGTGATTACTTCTCTTGTATTTCCCTCATTTAGCACATATGTAAATTCGTCTATATTCTCTTTTTTACTACAAAGTTTATTAAAACATTCCATAACATGAGTAAATTTAGTCATGGAAACGCGGAGTTTATCTGAAATTATATTATTTCTTGGGCTATAACTTTTTAAAACTTCTACTTCCCTTAAAATTAAACGTGAATGTTTTAAAAAATATTCTCCCGCTTCAGTTAAAGTTACCCCTTTACTAGTCCTATTAAATAATTCAAATCCCACAGATTTCTCTAAATCCTTTATTATATTACTTAAATGTGGTTGGGATATATATAATTTTCTAGCAGCTTTGTTTATGGAACCACATTCTGCAACTATAACAAAATCTTTAAATTGATTAATATTCAATATTAACACCCTTTCATAATTTTAATAAATGTAGTATTAAGAAAGTTTTTATTACTTTATATAACTTATTTCTCTTAGCTATAGTTATTAGCTATAGATGCTATATTTATTAACTATTATTAATAACTATTATAATATCATATAATTGTATTATAAGTTTAACAAATATATTAGAAAGAGGGGAAAAAATGAATACTCCTAATATTGAATCTATTTTATTAGAATCATTAGATTATGGCAAAAAGTTTATTAATAATGGAAACGTAGCAACGTACATTCCCGAGTTAGGAAGTGTTGATAAGAATTTATTAGGTGCTACTATTATTACATCAGATGGGAAAACGTTCCATGCTGGCGATTGGAAACATAATTTTACCATTCAAAGCATCTCTAAAGTAATAAGTCTGATTTTTGCTCTGGAAAAATTTGGCCCAGATATAGTGTTTAGTAAGGTTGGAGTTGAAGCTTCAGGAGATTCTTTTAATTCTATTGCAAGACTTGAAACCAAAAGCAAATATCCTTCTAATCCTTTTATTAACGCTGGTGCAATAGCTGTATCTGGATTAATAGCTAATAATTATTCTATTGAAGACTTTTTAGATTTTATGTGTGATATATGTGGCCAAGATTCTTTTTGTATAGATGAAAACGTTTATTTATCTGAATGCAAAACTGGATCATTAAATCGTTCAATCGCATATTATCTTAATAGCAATAATATACTCGAAGGAAATGTAGAAGAGATACTAAAATTTTATTTTAAAATATGTTCAATTAAAGTCAATACATATCAATTAGCTGTCTTATCTAATTTATTAGCTACTAACTCTAGTAATAAATGTTCGAATCATATATCAAAAGAAACACTTAAAATTACTAAGTCTATTATGATGACTTGTGGCATGTATGATGGATCAGGTGAATTTGCGGTTAGGGTTGGAATGCCTGCTAAAAGTGGAGTTGGAGGTGGTATTATAGCTAGCTGTGAAAATAGAATGGGAATTGCAGTGTTTGGACCTTCTCTTGATTCTAATGGAAATAGTATTGCAGGATATCATATCTTAGAGTATTTATCTAAAAAATTAGAATTACATAGTTTTAACCAATAATGTAATTTTTAATATTAAAAAAGTATAAAAAGGATGTGATATATGACTTGTTTATAAAATTTATTTATAATTGTTAGCTTATATCAATTAAAATATGGATTTATAATTTGAATAGGAGGAAATAATATGTATGCAAAGTTTATTGGTAGCTTAAGCGGTTTTCTTTATACTTATATCTTACCTGTATTATTACTAGGTGGTGGACTTTATTTTTCAATTAAAACTAATTTTGTACAATTAAGACTATTAAAAGAATCTATTAAGGTTGTAGGTGAACCTTCAGAAGATGAACAATCTATGTCTTCATTTCAGGCTTTGATGGTTTCAACAGCTTCAAGAGTTGGTACTGGAAATATAGTTGGAGTTTCAACTGCAATTTGTATAGGTGGAGCAGGCTCAGTATTTTGGATGTGGATAGTAGCTTTTATAGGTGCAGCTTCAGCTTTTGTTGAAAGTACTCTTGCACAAATATATAAAAAGAAAGATATTAACGGTGGATCTTATGGTGGTCCAGCTTATTATATTGAAGCTGGATTAAAAAATAAAGGTCTAGGAATAGCTTTTTCAATAATATTAATACTTACTTACATGTTTGGCTTTAATATGTTAGCATCATTCAATATAAACTCTGCTTTTGCTACATATAGTTTTTATAATCCTGATACTACTCCATATATTGTAGGTGCCGTATTAGCTATACTAACAGGCCTTACAATTTTCGGTGGAGGTAACAAAATAAGTGAAATAGCATCATTACTTGTTCCTGTAATGTCAGGAGCTTATATTATAGTTGCAATAATTGTAATATTTAAAAATATAAACTTAATTCCAGCTGTATTTTCTGATATTTTTTCTCAAGCATTTGATTTCAAAGCTATTTTTGGTGGTTTTATGGGTTCTGTTATAATGATGGGTTTAAAAAGAGGTCTATATTCTAATGAAGCAGGTATTGGTTCTGCTCCAAACGCAGCTGCAGCTGCAGACGTTTCCCACCCAGTTAAACAAGGATTAGTTCAAATGATGTCTGTATATCTAGATACTTGGATTATTTGTACAACAACTGCATTTATGCTTTTAGCATCTGGAATAGCTCCTGAACCAGAACTAGCAGGAGCAGCTTATAATGTTGCTGCACTTAGTAATAACTTTGGATCTTTAGGGCAACATTTCTTTACTGTAGCATTATTTTTATTCGGATTTACAACTTTAATTGGTAATTATTTTTACTCAGAAGCAAATTTACAATACTTATTTAAAAATTCTTTAAGTAAAACTGCACTAAATATTTTTAGAAGTATAGCTGTTTTAATTATATTAGTAGGTGCTGGTCTTGAATTCGGTGTTGCTTGGGATACTGCAGACGTGTTAATGGCTGCAATGGCTTTAATAAATATACCAACAATTATTATTCTAAAAGATCCTGTTATTAATGCTATGAATGATTACTTAGCTCAAAGAAAAAAAGGAATAAATCCAGTATTCAAGGCATCTTCTATTAATTTAAAAGATAAAACAGATTTCTGGAATTAATAACATCTAAATAAAAATGTTGGGAAAATTTTCCCAACATTTTATTTTATTATTAACCTATATATATATTTAGGTTAATAATCTATCTATTTATTTCTATTAATACTGTATAAAATAAATCCCCCCATATTAGCTACTGCTAGAATTACTCCTAATGATTCAAAATTCATTTCATAGCCAAATGCTGATCCTAGAACTCCAATAATAATAGTTGTTATAACTGCTAAAACTATAATTATAATCACCCCTTATAAAATAAAACATTTTTTATTTTTCACTTATTAGTTTTTCTATATCTTGTTTAATATCCTTTGGAACTGTAGTAGGTGCATACCTCTTTATAACATTTCCATTTTTATCTATTAAAAACTTTGTAAAGTTCCACTTAACTTTTTTCCCAAATATACCTTTAGTTTCATCTGTTAAATAATTAAATAAAGGATGTGCATTCTTACCATTTACATCTATTTTTTCAAACATTGTAAATGTAACTCCATAATTTAATCTACAAAATTCTGCAATTTCTTTATGACTACCAGGTTCTTGATTACCAAACTGATTACAAGGGAATCCTAATATCTCAAATCCTTTATCCTTATAATCCTTATAAAGCTCTTCTAATCCTTCAAATTGATCAGTAAAACCACATTTACTTGCAGTATTAACAACCAAAACTACCTTACCTTCATACTCACTCATACTTATATCTTCACCATATATATCTTTAGCATTAAAATCATAAAATTTCATGACGTTTCTCCTTCTAATTCTAATTATAAAGTAATTTACTAATATATACATGTTATCATGATTAAGTTCTAGATTAAACAAAAAAAATAAAACTTCTAAGACTTAGATAATCCATCCTAGAAATTTTATTTATCTTATATATAATCTATCAAAGTATACATATTTTAACCTGTTACTCGTCTAGCATATTAATTAACTTTTCATTATCTATTATCCTAATTTTTGCAATTCCTATTCTTTCAATATATTTATTCTTTTGTAGATATGATATTTTTCTACTTACAGTCTCTCTTCTAAGATTAGTACTTGCTGCTATATCATCAACGGTTAAATTTATATAGTCTTTATCATTATTTTGATTATTCTGATAGAAAAATTTGATTATTCTCTTTGTTGCATCATTTTCATGTAATAGTTCAATTGTTTCATTAGATTTTTTTAATTTTCCAGTTAATACATTTATAAGGCTCCATGCTACTTCTGGTTCCTTCCTTATTAAATTAATAAATGTTTCTTTGCTAATAATACAAATTTTACAATCTGTAATACATATAGCATTGTAAGTATGACTCCTTGACTCAAAGAAAATATCTTCACCAATTGTATCACCAGTAGTTAAAATATCTAGTATTAATTCTTTTCCTTCTATATCATAACTATTAAGTTTAATTACTTGATTCTTACTAGATTCTTTTATGTCAGCTCCCTGATAATTAAGCTGTCTTAATTTCTCTTTACAGATATGGATAATCTTTTGGTAATCCTCTATTCTAGATTCTTCTGGGGTTT
>CAYPYI010000086.1:0-5446 GCA_964415085.1 uncultured Tissierellaceae bacterium | reverse complement strand
TAAATAAAGAAGGACAAGTTATAAAAGGATTATATGCAGCTGGTGAAGTTACTGGTGGAATTCACGGTAACAACAGATTAGGTTCAGTTGCAGTACCTGATACAGCTATATTTGGTAGACAAGCTGCTATAAGTTGTGTTGAAGGATTATAATAATATTTTAATATAAAAAAATCAAACCTCACATATAACATGTGAGGTTTTTATTTACTTAACACTATTTTTATCAAATAATACTCTTATCATAAATTTAGGTAGTGCTATTTGTCTTTTTATTCTTGATGGTTCTTTAACTAATCTATAGAACCATTCTAATCCATGTTTTTGGTAAAACTCTGGTGCTCTAGTAGCATTACCAGATAATATATCCATAACACCACCATTACCTATTATAACTCTTGCTTTTATTTTATCACGATTATGGTAAATAAACTTTTCCTGTCCTGGAAAACCAAGACCTACAAAAATTATATCAGGATTTAAAGAATTTATCTCATCAATAATGATCCTCTCTTCTTCAGAGTCTAATATATCCCTATGAGAACCTTTAAAATAACCATGATGGTATCCCACAACCTTTACATTGGGATAATCTTCATTTATAGTTTTAGCTGCATCTTGTGCAATTCCATCTTTTCCACCTAAAAGATAGATACTATAACCTTTTTTATTTGCTATTTCTAACATTTTAATAGAAATATCAAACCCAGTTACTCTTTCTTTTAATGGTTTTTTATGGATTTTTGAAGCATAAATTAAACCTATTCCATCTGGAATAATAATATCAGCTGCATTTACCATTTGTTTAATATTATCATCTTCCTTAGCAGCCATAACAATCTCAGTATTTGGTGTAAATATAATATTTAGTTTATCACTTTTTAAAAAATCTTTAACTATTTGTGTTGTCTCATCCATATTAATATTATCTATATTTACTCCAAAAATACTTACCTTTTCCATTTATAAATCAGCTCCTAATAGCTCTAATGCTAATTCTACATTTAATAATGCCTTTTCTTTTAATAACTTATCTTGTTTAGTTAAATTAAGTTTTATCTCTTCTTTATTTTCCCAAACATCTTTTATATTTTCAAATAACTCATCACTAGTAAATTCCTCTACATCACAGTTATGTAAAACATCTAGTGATTTTAGTATTCCATCAACCTTTGGATCATATGATAATCCTATCATAGGTATCTCTTGAGTCGCTGCATATATTAAAGAGTGAAGTCTCATTGCAACAATTAATTCAAATGTTGAAATAATTCCCATAACCTCTTCTACATCATATTCGTTTTTTAAACAGTGACATCTATCACTATTAACTTTATCGATAACTTTTAGAGATATCTCTAAATCCTCCGGATAATGCATAGGAACTAATATTACATCTACGTCATATTCATTTAATGTTTTATTTATAGTTTCTGATAACTCATTTATAAGTCTTTCATCATCTGTCCATTTTCTTATAGAAATACCAATATATTTTCTTTCTAGAGGTATTTCTTCTATCTCATATATTTTTTCTACTTTATTAATATCCACACCTTTTAGTGTAAATACCGGGTCTGCTGTTACATGTACATTCTTATTTTTAACACCTAAGTTTTCTATATAATCTTTTGAATCCTCATCCCTTAATGTTATTAAATCAACTTTATTTAGTATATTTTTAGTTAACTTTCTATTTAGTTTACCATTTACTGGCCCTATACCATTTGCATAAACCATAACTGGTTTTTTTAGTATTTTAGCAAGTTTAATAACAGATAAATAATATATAAGTGATCTTGTACTTGTAACATCTTGTAATAGACTTCCTCCACCACTAATTAATAAAGAAGAATTTTTTAAAGCATCAAAAACTTCTTTGAACTTAAATCTATTTACAGCATTTACTTTATATATTCTTTTCGTTTTTTCAGGATTATTTGACAATACAACAATGTCTAAATTGTCATTTGCTTTTTTTAAATCTTTTGTTATGGCCTTTAAGATAGCATCATCACCGCTATTATCAAATCCATAATACCCTGACATAACTACTGATTTTAAAGTATTCATACTGATTCTCCTTTACTAAGATATATGACTATCTTCAATTCTAACTAAAGTTAGTATGAAGGAAATCATCATCCAAAAAGTAATAATTATCCTTGGAATATATAATACATTTTCTACTAATCCATGAAGTAACACTCCTGCAAGGCCTGAGATTACACCTGCACCTAAAACTTTAATATATCTATCTTGTGAGTTATATATTTTTAATATTCCATATTTAAATATAATAAAAAGGAAAAATAAAAATACAATAAGCCCAGGAATTCCAATTTCTGCTGCTACTTCTAAAAATGTATTGTGAGCATGATAAGTAGGCATTGTTCTTATATAAGACTCAAATGTCTGTTTAAATGGTAAATGTCCAAATCCTACTCCTGCTTTCCAATTATCTTTTATAATTTGTCTTGTAATCTCCCACATTTTAAGTCTATAGGCATTTGAACTATCAGCCATATTACCTATACTAAGAATTCTATTTATTATAGATTGTGGAAGTAGGTATATACCTAATACACTTATTGGGATAATACTTAACAAAAGTTTTCTTTCAATTATTAAAATAAATACAAATGCTGAAAAAGCAAAACCTAACCAACCACCTCTTGATAATGTAAGAATTAAAGCTAATGTCATTACAAGAGTTGTACCTAAATACAGCACTTTCTTTTTAATTTCTTTATTGTACCAAAATAGTCCTACTGATATGGGGATTAACATTATTAAATATTCTGCAAGTATATTTGGATTATAAAAAACCGAATATACTCTTGTTCTAATATTTGGACTGTTCTCAACATCAACCCAAGCAGGATCTACCTCTACCCCAACTACGAATTGATATAATCCGTATAGAGCAACTATTGTTGCTGATGCTATTAAAAATGTAACAACTTTATTAAAGTCTTTTTTATTATTTATATTATTAACCATAACAAATAAGAAACTTATTCCACCTAAATGAAGGGCTAAATCTCTTAGACTTCCCCTTACATAAATTGATGTTACTGTTGAAAATACTATTACTATTAAATATAGAAATACTGTGGTATCTAAAGGATGTGCTATTACATTTTGTTTTTTTCTAAATAATTCATTAAATATAAAAGCACACACTAAAAAGTACATAAACAATAATCCTAACATATCAGGCAAGTATGGTATCAAAAATACCCCTGCCATTAAACCTAGTTTTATATCATATAACACTAGAAAGACACCTATTACACCAAATAGCATTACAATGAAATACTTAAATGGTAGGTATGCATATATTAATGTAAATAATATTGCTACTATTAATGGGATCAATATATTATTCTTTTTTATATTTTCTACCACCACTGATCCCCTCCTTCATCTACTGATAATATATCTTCAACTAATTTATATATATTTGAAGATTTCATATTTTCATAAAATTTATTTGAAAGAGTAATTATTAATATAATGCACATTAAAGATATATAAATATTCTTCTTTATAAAGATATTTACAAATAATATCCCAACAAATAAAAATCTTAATGTTCTTACTAATGTTGATACAGCTGTTTCATCATTTACAAAGTACTTTTTAACAGTTGCAAAAAAGAAACTTCCACTGCCTATTTTTTTAATATTCTCATTTAAAAATATTAATATTTTGTTATATAAATTTACTAAAAACTTATATATTTTATATAACAAAGTGTTAGGTAATATATCTTTTTCGTCAGCTATGATTGATTTAACAACTGAATGCTTAAAGATAAATATAAAAAATCTTCTTATATTATCTACAAATTTTTTAAGTATACTATTTTCATATGAAGATTCAACTAGGTTCCAAAGTTTTACTAAAAACCCTACAAGGTAACTATTATACATTTAATCACTCCTAGTTAATCTAATAATTCTACGTCTACTACTACTCCAAAGAATGAAACTCTTTTATTTTTAAGTCTATATTCTCCACCAATTCTTGTTTGTTCTCCACCTGCAACTATAAATTCATTACTATCAGTTACATCTGACTCTACCGTAATATATAGAGTATATTTTCCTGGTACTTCTGCATTTATCCATTCTCCATCACCTTCTAAAGGTTTTTTGTATGGTTCATGTCTTACTTCTACAATTTCTCCTATACGTCCACCTCTATCATAATGTTGCATAAAATCTCCAACTACAACATTATTAACTGTTGGCATTCTTATATCTTGAATTTCATAAGTTATTAAAGCTTTCTTAGTTTCATTTAACATTATTGGCTTTGATTTCATTCTACTTGCTCCACCTACAACAAGTAATGCTACTATTAATATTACTGCTAAATCTATTATGTTTATTAATCCAAATACTTTTCCTTTTTTATCTATTAACTTCATTTGTTCATCCTCCAAGTTTCAATTATTCTTTTATATATATCAATATGTGTTTGTGCCATAGCATCTGATGAGTAATTTTTCTCTACTTCTTTATATAAGTTTTCACCAAATAACTTTATATCTTCCTCATTATCAAGTAAACTATTTATTCTATCTCCAAATGCCTTGTAATCACCAACATCTATTAGATATCCTGTTTCACCATTTCTAATAAGTTTTCCAACCCCACCAACTTTTGTTGATACTATTGGTTTTTTTAGTCTTGCCCCTTCTAATATTACATAAGGGAAACTCTCACTAACTGATGTTAGTGTATTAATATCTATTGCATTAAACAATGAATAAGGATCATTTACAAATCCTAAGAAATATATACTTTCCTCAATATCAAACTCTTTTACAAGTTCTCTTAATCTTTCTTCATCATTTCCATTACCTGCAATTAAAAATATTACGTCATCTCTTTTATCTAAGACTTCTTTTGCACCCTTTATAAAGGTTTCATGATCTTTGACTTTATCAAGCCTTGCAACTATTCCTACTATCTTTTTATCTTTTGCATCTATATTGTATCTTCTTAAAAAATCTTCTTTTTCAACATATGTAAGATTCTTTTCAAGATCTATACCATTATATGCAATAAAAATTGAATCCTTTTTAAATCCTCTTTCTACAAGCATTTGTTTAAAGGTATCTGATATTGCAATATAATAATCAAATCTTTTTAAAGCAAATGTATTTAAAGAAGTAAATACGAGTCTTTTATAAAAATTATCTTTAAAGTCTAATCTATAGTCACTATGGATTGTTGTTATCATAGGTACTTTGATTTTTCTTTTAAAAAACATAGCTATAAAATTTGCTCTTGCTCCGTGACAATGAACAATATCATAGTTTTCACTATTTATCTCATCAACAAGTCTTTTTACAACACTCATATCTGATCTAGACTTTTGTTCGAAAACTTCTATATTTATACCCTCATTTTTTAAATCTTCATAAAAAGTAT
>CAYPYI010000085.1:0-5495 GCA_964415085.1 uncultured Tissierellaceae bacterium | reverse complement strand
TCAATTAATGATGAAATAGATAAATTAAGACACTCTGCTACAGCAGCTCTTTTTGAAAGAAGAGATGTTATTATAGTGGCTAGTGTTTCTTGTATTTATGGACTGGGAGATCCTATAGATTATGAAAATTTAGTAGTATCTTTAAGACCAGGAATGCAAAAAGAAAGAGATGAAGTTATAGAAAAATTAATAAGTATACAATATTCTAGAAACGATATAGATTTTACAAGGGGAACATTTAGAGTTAGAGGGGATGTACTAGAAATATTCCCAGCAGCTTCAAGTGAAAACACAATAAGGGTAGAGTTTTTTGGAGATGAGATTGATAGGATAGTTGAAGTAAATTATCTTACAGGAGAAATAATAGGACTTAGAAATCATATATCAATATTTCCAGCATCCCACTACGCCACAACAGAAGATAAGGTAAAAAGAGCAATTGGAAGTATTGAAAAAGAATTAGAAGAAAGATTAAAAGAGTTAAAAGATCAAGATAAACTAGTCGAAGCTCAAAGGCTTGAACAAAGAACTAGATATGATATTGAGATGTTAGAGGAAATGGGTTTTTGTTCTGGAATTGAAAACTATTCTAGACATTTAAGTGGTCGAGAACCTGGGAGTAGACCTTTTACATTAATAGATTATTTCCCAGATGATTTTTTAATTGTAGTAGATGAGTCCCACGTTACAATTCCTCAAATAAGAGGTATGTATAATGGTGATAGAGCTAGAAAACAAAACTTAGTTGATTATGGATTTAGACTTCCATCAGCTCTTGATAATAGACCTTTAAAGTTTGAAGAGTTTGAATCTATGATAAATCAAATTTTATTTATATCAGCAACACCAGGACCTTATGAATATGAACATACAGAAAATACTGTAGAACAAATAATAAGGCCTACAGGTCTATTGGATCCTGTAATAGAGGTAAGGCCAACTAAAAATCAGATAGATGATTTAATTGGAGAAATTAATAAAGTTATTGAGAAGAAAGAAAGAGTATTAATTACAACATTAACAAAGAGAATGTCTGAAGACTTGACTGATTACTTTAAAGAAGTAGGACTTAAAGTAAAATATTTACATTCAGATATTGATACAATAGAGAGAATGGAAATTATTAGAGACTTAAGACTAGGTAAGTTTGATGTTTTAATAGGAATAAACTTACTAAGAGAGGGTCTAGATATACCAGAAGTATCATTAATTGCAATACTTGATGCTGATAAAGAAGGCTTTTTAAGATCTGAAACTGCCCTAATACAAACATCAGGAAGAGCAGCAAGAAATCTTAATGGTAGAGTAATAATGTATGCGGATAGAATTACAAAATCTATGTATAAAGCAATTAATGAAACTGAAAGAAGAAGAAAAATTCAAGCTGAATATAATGAAGAGCATAATATAACTCCAACATCAATAATAAAAGATGTAAGAGATATAATAGAAGCTACTACAAAAACAGAAGATGTTGTAGATATTTCAGATCAGTTTGATAAGGATGAATTAGAATCAATGGTAATAGGTTTAGAAGGAGCAATGTTAAAAGCAGCAGAAGAATTAGACTTTGAAAAAGCAGCTGAAATAAGAGATAGAATAAGTGACCTAAAGAAAAAACTTTAGTAGAGGTGAAATAATGACAAAAGATCAAATAGTAATAAAAGGAGCTAAGGTAAATAACTTAAAAAATATAGATGTGAATATACCAAGAAATGAATTTGTTGTAATAACAGGTTTAAGTGGTTCAGGTAAATCTAGCTTAGCTTTTGATACAATATATGCAGAGGGTCAAAGAAGATATGTAGAGTCATTAAGTAGTTATGCAAGACAGTTCTTAGGCCAAATGGATAAACCTAATGTAGACTATATAGAAGGACTATCTCCTTCTATTTCTATTGACCAAAAGACAACGAGTAAGAATCCTAGATCAACTGTAGGTACAGTTACAGAAATATATGACTATTTAAGACTTTTATTTGCAAGAGTAGGAACTCCTTATTGTCCTAAATGTGGAAAAGAAATAACTAGTCAGACAATTGATCAAATGGTTGATAAGATAATGAATTTAGAAGAAAGAACAAGGCTTTTAATTTTAGCTCCTGTAGTAAGAGGAAAAAAAGGAGAGCATGTAAAACTTCTAGAAGAAATTAAAAAAGAAGGTTTTGTAAGAGTTATAGTAGATGGGGAAGAATTTGAAATAACAGATGATATAAAACTGGATAAAAATAAAAAACATAACATAGAAGTAGTAGTAGATAGACTTATTGTAAAAGAAGGAATAGAAACAAGACTTACTGATTCATTAGAAACAGCACTTGGGCTGTCAGAAGGTATTGTAAATGTTGACCTTATGAATGGTGAAGTTTTGGTATTTAGTTCTAAGTTATCTTGTCCAGACTGCAACATAGCCATGGAAGAACTTGAACCGAGAATATTTTCCTTCAATAGTCCATTTGGAATGTGTCCTGTTTGTAATGGTCTTGGATTTCATAAAGAAGCAGATGTGGATTTAATTATTCCAAATAGAGACTTGAGTATAGATGAGGGTGCAATATCAAGTTATAGTGTTGGAACTAAAGATGGTTATTATTATAAAATAATAAAAGCTATAGCAGATGAATATAATTTTGATACCTCAGAACCTATAAAGAATGCTCCTAAAGAATTTCTAGATGAAATATTAAATGGAAGTTCAAGAGTTGTAGAAGTAACATTTAATAGTAAATTTGGTGGAATGAAAAAACATAGGGGAACTTTTGAGGGGATTTTAAATAATATTCAAAGAAGATATGAAAATACAAATTCAGATAGTCAAAGATCTAGACTTGATGAATTTATGGCAGATAACCCATGTAGAAAATGTAAGGGTAAAAGACTAAAAGATGAGGTATTATCAGTTAAAATTGATAATATGAATATAATAGATGTAACAGATTTATCTGTAAATAAATCAATTGATTTTTTTGATAAATTAAAGTTAACTGAGACTCAACTTATAATTGCTGAACAAATACTAAAGGAAATAAAAGAAAGATTATCTTTCCTACAAAATGTTGGTCTTGGATATTTAACGCTATCTAGAATGGCTGGAACTTTATCAGGTGGAGAAGCCCAAAGAATTAGACTTGCAACTCAGATAGGTTCAAGTTTGGTAGGTGTTATTTACGTACTAGATGAACCAAGTATAGGTTTACATCAAAGAGACAATGACCTACTTCTTAAGACACTTAGAGATTTAACAGACTTAGGAAACACTTTAATAGTTGTTGAACATGATGAAGATACAATGTTTGCAGCTGACCATATAATAGATATAGGTCCAGGAGCAGGAGTTCATGGAGGATATGTTGTTGCTGAAGGAACAAGCAAAGAAATCATGGAAAATAAAAACTCAATCACAGGTAAATTCCTATCAGGAGAGTTAAAGATAGAAGTACCAAAAGAAAGAAGAAAACCTGATGAAAGATGGATAGAAATAATAGGCGCAAAACAAAACAACTTAAAAAATGTAAATGTAAAAATTCCAGTAGGAGTATTAACAGTTATAACAGGTGTTTCAGGATCAGGTAAAAGTTCACTAATAAATGAAATTTTATATAAATCACTTGCAAAGAATTTAAACCATGCAAAAATGAGGGCAGGGGCTCATAAAGAGATAAAAGGCCTTGAGCATTTAGATAAGGTAATTGCAATAGATCAAAGCCCAATAGGTAGAACTCCAAGAAGTAACCCAGCAACTTATACAGGTCTGTTTGATAGTATTAGAGATGTTTTTGCTATGACTAATGAGGCCAAGATGAGAGGTTATAAAAAAGGAAGGTTTAGTTTTAATGTAAAAGGTGGAAGATGTGAAGCATGTTCCGGAGATGGTATAATAAAAGTAGAGATGCATTTTTTACCAGATGTATATGTTCCTTGTGAAGTATGTGAGGGAAAAAGATATAATAGAGAAACATTACAAGTAAAGTATAAGGGTAAAAACATTTCAGATGTTTTAAATATGACAGTAGAGGAATCTTTAGAATTTTTTGAAAATATACCAAGAATAAAAAGAAGACTTCAAACATTATATGATGTAGGTCTTGGATATATTAAGTTAGGCCAATCCTCAACAGAATTATCAGGAGGAGAAGCTCAAAGAGTAAAACTTGCAACAGAACTTTCAAAAAGATCAACTGGAAAAACTGTATATATACTAGATGAGCCAACAACTGGTCTTCACTCAGCTGATATAAAGAAATTGGTTGAAGTTTTAAATACACTAGTAGAGCAAGGAAATACAGTAATAGTAATTGAACATAATTTAGATGTTATAAAAACGGCTGATTATATAGTAGATTTAGGTCCAGAAGGTGGAGATGGTGGAGGAACTATAGTTGCAACGGGTACTCCAGAAGATATTATAAAGGTTAAAGATTCTTATACGGGTAAATTTTTAAAACCAATATTAAATAAATAGGGGGATTATAATGAAAATAACAATTTTAGAGCCTTTAGCAGTAGAGGAAGAAAAATTAAGAAAAATGGCCGAATATATAACAAAGGATGGTCATGAGTTAGATATTTATAATTCAAAGGGAAAAAACGATGAAGAATTAATTGAAAGGGTAAAGGATACTGATATTCTAATAATAGCAAATTCACCTTTATCTGGAGATGTAATTAGAAGTGCAAAGAATTTAAAAATGATAGCAGTAGCATTTACAGGTGTAGACCATGTTGATCTAGATGCTTGTAGAGAAAGAGACATTATAGTAAGTAATGCAGCAGGATATAGCACAAGTTCTGTAGCGGAACTTGCTTTTGGAATGATGATATCAATTTATAGAAATCTAGTACCACTTGATGAGGTAACAAGAAAAGGTGGAACTAAAGATGGATATAGACAAATAGACTTATATGAAAAAACTTTAGGAGTAGTAGGAACAGGAGCAATAGGAAGTCATGTTGCAAATATTGGACTTGCTTTTGGATGTAAAGTTATCGCATATAATAGATCTGTAAATAAAGAATTACAAGATAAGGGCGTAGAATTTGTTAGTCTAGAAGAGTTGTTAAAAATGAGTGATATTGTAACTATACATTTACCACTAAATGATTCAACTAAAGGTTTAATTGGAGAAAAAGAAATTGCTCTTATGAGAGAAAATAGTATTTTAATAAATACAGCTAGAGGACCAATAGTAGATAATAAGGCTCTTGCAAAAGCTCTTAAAAATAGAGATATTCTTGGAGCAGGTATTGATGTATTTGATATAGAACCACCACTAAATTTAGATGAAGAATTATTAGATACTGACAATACAGTACTAGCTCCTCATATAGGATTTGCTACAGAAGAAGCTATGGTAAGAAGAGCAGAAATAACATTTGATAATGTAGATTCTTTTATAAAAGGTAGTCCTAAAAATTTAATTCAATAAAACTATAAAAGCATATTACTTATGGTAGTATGCTTTTTTTACTGATTATTAGTCCTTGAAAATAAAAAC
>CAYPYI010000084.1:0-5605 GCA_964415085.1 uncultured Tissierellaceae bacterium | reverse complement strand
ATTTTTGTCTTTCATTGAAAATGCCATTAATAATCCCTCCTTATTAAAAACTATACCCATAGTGTTTGAAAATACTACAAAATATAAATTATTAAATACATATTAAGTTTTAAAAAAGTATAAAAATATAATAAATCTATGATAGAATAATATGATATATAGAAGTAGAAATAATGGGAGGTTTATATGAGTAATAAAAGGTTTAGTATATTTTTAATTGTTTTATTAATATTAGTAAGTTTTTCAGCCACAGTTATTGCTGAGGATGAAGGATATATATCAGAAAAAGCTAAAGTTTTAAAAGTAGGAGAAGTTCAAGAACTAGAAGATGAGTTTTACATAGGATACATGCAAGAAATAGAAGTAGAGATACTATCAGGGGATTTTAAAGGAGAAAGATTTGTTGTAGAACATAATTTATCAGAGAATGATTTCTATAATATAATAGTAAAAGAAAATGATATGGTAATGGTAAGTATAGAAAATGATGAAAATAATGAAGTACTTGTTAATATAATTGAATTTTATAGAAGTGGATATATTAAGATTTTAGTTATTTTATTTTTATTAATAGTATTAATATTAGGTAAAACAAAAGGCTTAAGAGCTATAATATCTTTAATATTAACTATTTTCTTAATAATATACGTTTTACTGCCAGGAATATTAAATGGTAAAGATCCTTTGTTTTTATCTATAATTATAGCTATAATAACAACAGTAATTACAATACTACTTATAGGTGGATTTAATAAAAAAAGTTATTCGGCGATAATAGGCACTTCTTTAGGGGTAATAATAGCTGGATTTATATCACTTTATATAGGTAAGAAAATGAATCTTACTGGTAAAAACTCTGAAGAGGTAGCAATGCTTATGTTCATACCTCAAGGTATTGACTTTAACTACTTAAATCTATTGTTTTCAGGTATAATTCTAGGTGCTTTAGGAGCGGTAATGGATGTAGGGATGTCTATAGCATCATCGATTGATGAAATATATAATAATAGTGATAATATAAGTAAAAAAGACCTGTTTTTATCAGGCATGAATATAGGAAAAGATATCATGGGAACTATGATAAATACATTGATATTAGCATATACAGGAAGTTCAATACCAATGCTACTTTTGTTTACTGCTTATAATTTACCAGTTAATGAAATTATTAACATGGACCTTATAGCAACAGAAATTGTAAGAAGCTTATCAGGTAGTATAGGGCTTGTTCTTACTATACCAATAACAGCAGTAATAAGTACACTTCTAATTTATAATGATAAAAAAGAAGAGGATAATTTAGAAATAGAAAATATAATTTCTGAAAAATAGAAGTATAATACCTCCAGAGTAGATAGTTTAATCAATTTAAGTTAACTATCTATTTTGGGGGTATTTTTAAGAATAAAAATCTATAATTTCAGAGATATATTTAAATAAGCTTGGATTATCTTCAATAATAATATGAAGGTTATCTCTAGCTCTGGTCATGTTCTGATATATGAGTTGAGAAAGTTGAGAAAAATCATTATCAAAACATAGATCATTATTTTTTATAATGACATTTTTATCCAATATAATAACAACATTTTTAAATTCTTGACCAATTATATCAAAAGAATTATAGCCTAAGTCATTTTGACTTTTATTGCTAGAATTTGTTACTAAAAAATTCCAGTTATCATTTAGAAGATTTGATATTATGCTTAGTGATTCCGATCTTGATATAGTAAAATCAAGACTGACATTGTTTTTCAAATTATGAACAAGGTTGTTACTCCTCAAATACATACTTTTATTAAAGAAACATTTAATAAAATGAGTTATATTATAATTACTCCTTATTTTTCCTTTTAAAGAGTATATATTATATGTTTCCTTATCCTCTATATTATCTATACCATTATAAAACTCATCCCTAGATAAACGTTGATATGGAAAAAATGATAATATAAAATAGGATGTTAGATATTTTTGACGTTTTTCTATTAAATCCAACTGATTCTTTCTTAATCTTTGAGCCTCATCTATAATAATAACTTCAAATTTATGAGAATAATAATTAAAATCTATAAAGAAATCTTTAATTGATATTATGAATATTTTTCCTTGAATAGTATTAATTTTTTCATGTTTTGGACTTAGATTACCACAATGTACAATAACAGTTGGGATAGCTTTATCATATAAGGTTAAAGCAATATCATATGCTAAAAGAGTTTTACCGCTACCAGGTTGTCCTTTAATCCCAATAATTTTTTTAGGAATATTATTTATATTTTTTAAAATATGTTTTTTAATCTGCTGTTGTTCATTTGTTAGGAAGTATTTTCTCTTATAAAATAAGTCAAAATTGTTAATAGGAGAGATAATAAATTTATCCGTATCAAATTTACTATCGACATCAAAAGGTCGATTTGATTTGCTTTCCAAAACTTGCGTTTTTAAGCTATGAGTTAGAACATTAAAATCAACTTCTGTTAACTTTTCATTTTTATATTGATATAGTATTTTACTGCTGGAAATAAAAGTATATAGTTCGATGTCTTTTTTTAGTAGATTTAAATAGTAGGCATTTTTTTCAAGTTGATTTTTTATTTTGTTTATCGAAGACTTTCTTTTTATTTCTATATTTATAACTTTGTTTTTTCCGAATCTCAAAAAGTCAAACTCTTTACCAATTCTTTCAATTACAAAACCTAAAATATATCCATCAAAAATATTAAAGTTTTTATTAGAATTATCTTTTAGATATTCTATAAAAACTAATATATCTTGAAGCTCATCAATACTAGTGTCATGTCCCAATTTATTTAAATATATCATTAGATCATCATTCAAATTAGAATAGTGTTTTTCTAAATTATATAAAGTTAAAATATTTATAGGTATCATAAGATTCCTCCTAATATATATGTTTACTTTATTATATACTAAATAATAGAACTTATAAAAGGAAAGTGATAAAATAAATTGTAGTAGATTTAAAGGAGGCAGGTATGGATAGAAATATAAATGATTTAATAAAAAATGCAATTGTTTTAGACTGTCACAATGATACACTACTTAAGGTAATTGATGATAACTTTAAGATGGAAATCGATTTAGGAAAGGAAACTAATTTCCATATAGATTTGCTTAAAATGGAAAGGGTAGGCTTTAATGTAGGATAT
The DNA here is from genome assembly GCA_964415085.1 of uncultured Tissierellaceae bacterium. Taxonomy (GTDB): domain Bacteria; phylum Bacillota; class Clostridia; order Tissierellales; family Tissierellaceae; genus CAYPYI01. The sequence goes on along the minus strand of CAYPYI010000084.1, from coordinate 2,432 downwards.
TTCTCTGCATTTACTAGAGAACTTGGATCTTTTGAAGAAAATAATAATAAAATATTGGCTTTAATAAATGCACTACACCTAATTGTTTTAAAAAATAAAAATAAGGCTGAAATTCCAAGTACTTTAAATGATATTCAAAAAATACTAAATAAAAATAAAATCTGCTTAGTTCCTACTATAGAAGGAGCCTATTCAATAAATGAAAGTAACTATAAATATTTAACCAAGCAATATCAAGATATAGGAGTTAAAGTAATTGGATATGTGTGGAATGATCCTAATGAATTAGGATATGGTATTAAAGAAAATGATTTAGGCCTTACTGGATTAGGCATTGAATATACAAAATACTTAAATGACTTAGGAATAGTTATAGATACATCACACATGAATGAGAAAACTTTTTATGATACTATAAATATTTCTAGAAGTCCAGTTATTGCTAGTCATTCAAGTGTAAGATCATTAGTAGACCATGTAAGAAACTTAAGGGATGATCAAATAATCAAATTAAAAGAAAATAATGGAGTAATAAATATTAATTTTTGGAAAAAGAGCTTAAATGAGAATCAAGAAGCCGCAACATATATAGATATAGTAGATCATATAGATTATGTAAAAGAACTTGTGGGAATAGATTATGTAGGTCTAGGCAGTGATTTTGATGGTGCCAGCATGCCAAAAGGAATTGATTCTTGTCTGGACTTATATAAGATAGTAATGGAGATGCAAAAAAGGAAATACTCAGAAGATGAAATAAGAAAAGTATTAGGTCTTAATAACTTAAGAGTATTAAAAGAAGTAGAAAAAAACAGAAAAATAGATTTAGATAACAATATAAAAATAGAATTTGACCAAGATAATCTAACTTTTAGAATTGATGAAGATAATTATAATTATAAAATAATATATGATGGGTTAGTTATTGAGGAAAATTGTAAAAATATTAAAGAGATTAAAGTTGATAAAAGTCTACTTAATGAAAAATATCATGTATTATCATTAGAAATAGAAAAAGATAACAAAATATCAAGACATACAAAAATTATAAGGTAAAAAAGTCTCACCAAATGGTGAGACTTTTGTTTAATCTTTTAATAATAGTTTGTCCATTAAAAAATTGTTTTTAATAATACTTTTGAAAACAGGAACTCCTATTATAGTTACTATGACTATTTCAGAAAGCATTATTTGAGCAGTAACTAAGAAAAAATTGATTGGTTCATTTGATAAAAAAAGAATTTCTAAACCAATAATAACTGAAAATAATGCGGGAAATAGACTAGCAATATAAATATTTTTTGTTTTAGTCATGCTGGTTAAAGCTAGAAAACTAGCTAAAGATCCAAAGATGACATCTACAATTCCAAATGGTGACCAGATATTAACAATAGCACAAGCTAGTGTTAGTGGTAATACATATCCTGAATCAATAAAGGCAAGAAGAGTAAGTACTTCTGATATTCTAAATTGAATAGGACCATAGCCAAGTTCTGGTACTACAAGGCTTAGCACAATATATAGTGCCATTATCAAACCATATGTTGTAATTTTTTTTGTTTCCATTTTAATCCCCCACTCCAAAATCTGTATTATTCCAAAGAATTTCTATATTATCATATTGCTCTAAATAAGAAAATTCTTCTTTAAACCATTTAATTAGTTCAAAGTCAGGTTCTACAGGGGTGGAGTTTTTTGTATATATATTGATACACCCATATTTAAAATTATTTTTTAAAATATCAATATCACGTCTAATCATATCTTTAGTTTGTCCTTTAATTCCAACTAGAAGACAGATAGATTCAAAATGTTTTTTTACATCTTCAAAAGATGTAAAGTTAGCACCTTTTTTTAGATAATTTTCCCTAAAATCATTATCAAATGTTTCTATCCCACATTTAAAAATAATCTTAGTGTTAGGGAAAAAATTACGGATTTCATCCAACCTAGTTTTGTACATGTAATGGCTTTCAAAGTATAAAACTTCAATATTTTTACTTTCTACAATGTCTTTAATATGAACTAGGCTTTCCATAGGTAGTTGAAATACACTTGCTGAGTTTATAACTTCAAGTTTTTTAAACTCGCCTGTAACATTTTCCAATACATCCCTATTTAATTTAATCATTTCTTCTTTGTCATTTGTGTTATCAAAGATATAATCACAAAAAAAACAACGCCCCCATGTGCAGGGGCGTGATTTTAAAAGTACGATTTCTCTAGCATTTTTGCTAGTAATCTTACTATATCTATCCATAAACATCACTCCCTTGTTTTTTATAAGTGGGTACCAAGGAAACACCTAATTATATTAAGACTTATTTATAATAACATAGAAAATATTTAATTACAATGATAAGAGAAAGTATGAAGTTAAATAAGCAAAATTATACACTTAAAAATTAAATTTAAGGATATAATATATATAG
>CAYPYI010000083.1:1277-5720 GCA_964415085.1 uncultured Tissierellaceae bacterium | reverse complement strand
AAAACCTTCATTCATAAAGAATGAAGGTTTTTTTATGTCCATTTTTAAGATAAATATATATGATTTTTTTAAATTTATTATGAATATATTAATATTATGTAAATTCACATAAAACTTATAAATAGTGATATAATGGAACTATACTAAAATAGATAGTTGGAGTGATAATACATATGAATAATAAGACAAATGAAAACAAATTTATAAGTTATATTAAATCAGAAGAATTTAAGAAATGGTTTATGCCAATGTTATTAATGGGAATACTTAGTGTAGGACTTATGATCATTACATTTATATATTCTACAGCAAATTTTGACAAAGTTTTGTTTAAAAGTTTTTTAACTGGTAAGAGATTATTAATCCTTAATTTTATACCTATATTTATATTAATGCTAATTTTAGCATTGTTAACCAATAGAGTATGGTTAGGATATTTGATATCTGGGATAGCATTTTTTGCGATGTCAGTTATAAATAAGTATAAATTAATTTATAGAGACGAACCTTTGAAATTTGTAGATATAAAATTAGTTACTGAATCTATGGATATGGCAGGAAAATATGAAATTAATTTAGATATTCCTATGATAATTACGGTAATTGCCATAGTTAGTATTTCGATTTTAATTAAGAAAAAGTTTAAATACAATAGTTTTGAAAAAAATAGTAGAAAAGTATTCGCAGTATTAACATTAGCTGTTTGTATTCTAATTCCTAAAACATTTTATTTTAACAAAGATATATATGAGATAGTAGGAAATAAAGACTTAATTAATCCTTGGTCAGAAACACAACAATTTCAGTCTAAAGGATTAGTGTATCCTTTTCTTTTTAGTGCAACAGAACTAAAAGATAGGGTACTTGAAGATTATGATGAAAAAAGAGCTATAGAAATTTTAGATCAATATGAATATGAGTTAATACCTGATGATAAAAAAGTAAATATAGTATCTATAATGCTAGAGGCTTATAATGATTTTTCTAAATTTGAAGATGTAGATCTAAATATCGATGTATATGAGGAATTTCATAAAATACAAGAAGAATCAATATCAGGTAACTTAATTACTAATGTATTTGGTGGAGGTACAATAAATACTGAGTGGTCATATTTAATTGGACTTAACTCACATCCACCAAAGTATGTGAAAGATAGTAATTCTAATGTGTGGTATTTTAAAGATAATGGATATAAAACTGAATCAATGCATCCAAACTATGGTTGGTTTTATAATAGAAGAAATGTAAATGAATTTATAGGATTTGAGAGTTTTGATTATTATGAAAATAAATATGAAGCAATTCAAGAAGACTTCTTAGATGATTATGAGTTTTTTGACTATATTATTGAAGGATATGAAAAATCTATAGAAGAAGATAAACCATACTTTCATTTTTCAGTAACATATCAAAATCATGGTCCATATAGTGATCAGAAAGAGGTAGAAGAAGAATATTTAGTTAGAAAGAGTAATTATGATGAAAAAACATATAATATAATAAATAATTATTTAAAAGGTATAAATGAAACAGATAAGGCACTAAGAAAACTTGTTGATTATTTTGAAAATCAAGATGAGCCAGTAGTATTAGTATTTTTTGGAGATCATAATCCGTGGTTTGGAGATGAAAATAAAGGGTATAAGATGCTTAACATAGATATGGGATTAGAAGATGAAGAAAGTTTTAAAAACTACTATACAACACCATATGTATTCTGGGCAAATGATAAAGCAAAAGAGGTTTTAGATAATGACTTTAATAAACAAGGGGAAGAAATTAGTCCAAACTTTTTAATGACAGAACTATTTGAAAATCTAAACTACACTGGGGATGAGTATATGCAGTACTCAAAAGATTTAAAAAATAATTATTTTACAGTAAATAATGATATGTTTTTTAGACAACCAGATGGAACTTATACTAGACAGTTAGAAGGAGAAAAGTATAAAGTGTGGAGAGAGTTTAATAGTGTTCAATATTATCATGGAAGAAATTTTAAGTACGAATATTTAAAATAATATCTTGTAATGTAAAAACTGTTGTGCTATACTGGTAGAAGTGAAAAAAATAAAACTTTAAACTAGTCCTGTGAGACTAGAAAGGAGAGATAAATATGATAGATAACGTATTAAACAGCTCATTAGCTACTGAATCAAAAGCTCTAAACGGAGCAAAGAAATCAGTTTTAGCTTTACAACATCTTATAGCCATGTTTGGCGCAACAGTATTGGTACCAGTTTTAACTGGACTAAATCCTTCAATAGCATTATTTACAGCAGGATGTGGAACACTATTATTTCATTTAGTAACAGGTGGAAAAGTTCCAGTGTTTTTAGGATCATCCTTCGCATTTATCCCAGTAATATTAAAAGTTAGTGAAATGTATGGTGGAGACTTAGCATATGCACAAGGTGGTATGTTTGTAGCCGGTTTAATCTATATACTTGCATCTTTTTTAATAAAAAAAGTTGGAGTAGATAAAATTGAAAAATATTTAGCTCCTCAAGTAGTAGGTCCTATGATAATAGTAATTGGTTTAAATTTAATACCAACAGCAATAGGAATGGCTAGTCAAAGTTTCATAATAGCAGGAATTACACTTTCAATAGCACTTTTAATTAACTTTAGAGCAAAAGGATTTATAAAACAATTGTCAATACTAATAGCAGTAGTTGTAGGATATTTAATAGCTTTAAGATCAGGACTTGTAGATTTAGATGTAATCAGAAATAGTGCAGTGGTTGGATTACCACCATTCAGACTACCTAAATTTGATTTAGGTGCAATAGCAACTATAACACCAGTTGTTTTAGCAGTATTTATGGAGCATTTAGGAGATATTACAACAAATGGACAAGTAGTAGGAAAGAACTTTATCGAAGATCCAGGATTAAATAGAACATTACTAGGTGATGGTTTAGCAACAACATTTGCTACATTAGTAGGTGGACCAGCAAATACAACTTATGGTGAAAATACAGGAGTACTTGCAATAACAAAAAATTACGATCCATCAATATTAAGATTAGCTGCAGTTTTTGCAATAGCCCTATCATTCATAGCTAAAGTAGGTACAGTATTAACAACAATTCCACCAGCAGTTATGGGAGGAATATCACTTATGTTATTTAGTATGATATCTATAGTAGGATTTAAGACTTTAAAACAAAGTGAAGTTGAATTAAATATAAAAAATATAATAGTAATGGGATCTATATTAATATTAGGTTTAGGTGGAGACTTCATAGGAAGCAAATTAGGAATAACAGTAGGAATTCCAATTACTGAAACAGTAGCAATAACTGGACTAAGTTTCGCTGCGATAGTAGGTATAGTTTTAAACGTAGTATTAAATAGAAAATCAATTAAAGAAAACTAAAATAAATTAAATATAAATATAAAAAAAGACCTTTTTAAATAAAGGTCTTTTTTTTGTAACATAATGGATATAAGTATCACTAATATATAAAGGGAGGTATTATGGATAATATTGAAAAAGTCTATTTAGAAAATAAAGAATTCATATTTAATTATCTTTATAGTTTAACAAATAATAAAGAAATAGCAGAAGACTTAATGTCTGAAGTGTTTTTAAAATCTATATTAGCTTATAGTAGTTTTAAAAATAAATCATCAGAAAGAACCTGGCTTTATTCAATAGCCAGATATACTTTTTATGAATATATTAGGGAAAAAAATAAGGATAAAAATCTAGATATATTATTTAAACAAAACTTTATTAATATATTAAATCTAGATAATATGGAGGATATTATTATTGAAAAAGAAAATATTGAGTTAATAAAAAATTACTTAGATTGCTTTAGTAAAAGAGAGAGGGATATATTTATTTATAGAGTAAAAGGTTACTCCTATATAGAAATATCAAGTATATTAAAAATATCAGAAGGATCTTCTCGAGTAATATTTTTTAGGACAAGAGAAAAATTAAAACAAATGATTTTAAAAGGAGGATTTTATGACTAAAATAAATTGTGAAATTTTTTATGATTTACTTCCTTTAGTTATCGATAATGTGGCAAGTAAAGAAAGTGAGAAAGCTGTATTAAAACATATAGAAGAATGCAGTGATTGTAAGGAAATTTATAACAGTATGAAAGAAGAAATAGTTGATGATAGTCTAGAAAAATTAGAAATAAATGATAAAAAAGTTTTATTTAATATAAAGAAAAAATTATATATGATTACAATTTTAGTTTTAATAATAGGTTCTTTTATAGCAATTTCACTTATGGATAGTATAAATATGTTTTATAACATTTTAATACTTCCTACTTTGGGACTTATAAGTTATTTAGTATTTTATGAATCCAGTTATAAAGTAGCAATAGGAGTATTTATAACATCTTATATATGGCAATTTATAAAAATATTTATGGAAATGGAAAAACCAAGAGAATTATATATTTTATTTTT
>CAYPYI010000083.1:0-1177 GCA_964415085.1 uncultured Tissierellaceae bacterium | reverse complement strand
ATATAAAAGAATAAAGTGCTTATTTACTAGGCTTATTCATGGACAAATGACATATTAAAGTATAAAATATATCTATAGCATAAAGGGAGATGAATATGAATAGAAAAATAGTAATTGTAGGTGGTGGAGCATCTGGAATGTTAGCGGCAATAGTTGCTAAGAACAATGGATCAGATGTTTTACTTATTGAGAGAAATGATAGACTTGGGAAAAAATTGTTAGCTACAGGAAATGGTAGATGTAACTATACCAATATATACCTAACAATAGATAATTATAGCGGAAAGAATCCTAAATTTGCATATAGTGCATTATCAAGTCTAGATACTTATATGACAATGGATTACTTCGAAAGATTAGGAATAACACCAGCAATTGAAAATAATGGTAAGGTCTTTCCACAATCTTTTCAAAGTTCAAGTGTATTAGATATATTAAGATTAGAATTAGATAGGCTAGATGTTAAAGTAGAACTAAATACTTTTGTTAAAGATATAATAAAAGAAAATGATAAATTTATCATAAAAACAGATAATAGAAACTATACAGCTGATAAAGTTATTTTGGCAACAGGTGGAAATGCTATGCCAATTAGTGGATCTGATGGAAATGGATATTCAATTTGTAAAAAATTAAATCATAAAATCATAAAACCTCTACCAGGTCTTGTACAATTAAATTTAGAACCTAAGGGTAAATTATTTAAACAAATAAAGGGTGTTAAGGTTCCAGGTAAGGTAGCACTTTATGTAAATGATGAATTTATAAAAGAAGATTCAGGAGATGTATTATTTACAGACTATGGAATATCAGGACCACCAATTCTACAATTAAGTAGTAGAGCATTAATAGAACTAGATAATAAAAAGGATGTAAAATTAAAGGTAAGCCTTATTTTAAATCAAGAAGAAAATAAACTAATTGACTATTTAGTAGAAAGATTTATGATTTTGAAAAATAGGACTGTTTTTGAAGGCTTAATAGGATTAATTAATAAAAAGTTAATTAGGCCTATTTTAGAAGAAGTAGGGATAAATCCAGATAAAAATACTGATAATTTATCAAAGGATGAAATTATAAAACTTGCGAAAATTATTTTATCATGGGAATTTAAAGTAATTGGATCTCAAGGATTTAAACATGCACAGGTTACATCAGGTGGTGTTGATACAGAAGA
>CAYPYI010000082.1:0-6054 GCA_964415085.1 uncultured Tissierellaceae bacterium | reverse complement strand
GCTGACCTGGACAGAATAAACTTGGCTAAAAAACTATTAGATGAAGATAAAATATATATTCCAAGTGTTGGGGAGGTAGTTGATAGCTCCATAGAGGATATAAATAATATATCATCAGCAAATTCAAAATCAGCCAGCTCAAATAGTAAAATTAATATAAATACATGTACACAAAAAGATTTAGAATCTTTACCTGGTATAGGTGAAAAAACAGCAGATAAAATTATTGAGTATAGAAAACAAAATACTTTTATTGAAATAGAAGATATTATGGAAGTTAAAGGAATAGGTCAAAAAAAATTTGAAGAAATATCTCAATACATAATAACTAAATAAGGTAGGTAGATAAAATGGATAAGAAGATTAAATTAACAAATCTTACAAAAAGTTCCGGATGAGCGGCCAAAATCGGACCAGATATTTTGGCACAAGTTTTGTGCCAGTTACCAAAAACTATAGATGACAGATTAATAGTAGGCTTAGATACTTCTGATGATGCAGCAGTATATAGACTAACAGATGATATAGCTATAATTCAAACCTTAGATTTTTTTACTCCAGTAGTGGATGATCCTTATACTTTTGGACAAATAGCAGCAACAAATTCTTTGAGTGATGTATATGCTATGGGAGCAGATCCAATTATGGCAATGAATATTGTATGCTTTCCAGGGTTATTAGATCCGGATATATTAGCTGAAATATTAAAGGGTGGATATGATAAAGTTAATGAGGCTAATGCACTTTTAGTAGGCGGGCATACAGTGGAAGATAATGAACCTAAATATGGATTATCAGTTACAGGCATATCTCATCCAGATAAGGTTTATTCAAATGCAACATCTAAAGAAGGAGATAAATTATTTTTAACTAAGCCCTTAGGCTTAGGGATAATAAATACTGCTATAAAAGCAGATTTAGTAAATGACGAAACCTATAGAGAAGCCATAGAAATTATGACTACTTTAAATAAGTATGGAAAAGATGCAGCTGTAATTAATCCATGGGTAAACTCGATGACAGATATAACAGGATTTGGTCTTATAGGCCATGCATTAGAAATGGCTAAAGCTAGTGATGTAACAATAAATATAGATTCTAATAAAATAAAACTAGTTAGTCAAACTATTGAATTTGCTAAAATGGGATTAGTTCCAGGGGGAGCTTATAGTAATAAAGAATATGTAAAGGATGATATTCTATTAAAAAATATACCTGACTATATGGCAGATATACTATTTGATCCACAAACCTCAGGAGGACTACTTATATCTGTATCTGCAGAAGGTGTTAATGATTTAGAGGAAGAATTAGAAAAAAGAAATATAAATTATGCTATAATAGGTGATGTTGTAAAATATAAAGATAAATCTATAGTAGTATATTAAAAGGTGAGGATATGATGAATAAAACTTTACTAAGAAATTTACCAAAGGTAGATAATATATTAGAAAAAAAAGGTATAAAAAATTTGCTTGATAATTATCCAAGAGACTATGTATTAAAATCTATTAGAGAGTCTCTAGATGAATTAAGAAATAGTGTATTAAATGATAAAATATGTGAAAATGAATTTCAAATGAAAGTTTCAAATATAGAAAATGATGTTATAGAAAGAATTAAAAATAAAAGCCAGTTTAAATTAAAAAAAGTAATAAATGCAACTGGCACTGTTATCCATACAAACTTAGGAAGATCAGTTTTAACTGATGATATATTGCACAATGTGAAACAAGTTTCAACAGGATATTCTAATTTAGAATATGATTTAATAAATGGAAAAAGAGGATCAAGATATTCTCATCTAATAGAACTTATTCGAGAAGTAACAGGGGCTGAAGATGCAATTATAGTTAATAATAATGCAGCTGCAGTACTTCTTGTTCTAAGCTCATTAGGAAAAGATAAGGAAGTAATTGTATCAAGAGGAGAACTTATAGAAATAGGTGGTGCCTTTAGAATACCAGATGTTATGGAACAGAGTGGATGTAACTTAGTTGAGGTTGGAACTACTAATAAAACTCATCTTTCAGATTATGAATATGCTATTACAGAAGATACAGGTGCATTATTAAAAGTTCATACTTCTAATTATAAGATATTAGGGTTTACTGAATCTGTAGATAGTAAAGAACTATCATCATTGGGAAGGTCTAAAAATATTCCTGTTATTGAAGATTTGGGAAGTGGAGTATTAGTTGATTTATCAAAATATAACTTAAGTTATGAGCCAACTGTAGGAGAAACATTAAAAAAAGGTGTGGATATAGTAACTTTTAGTGGGGATAAACTTTTAGGTGGTCCTCAAGCAGGAATTATTGTTGGGAAAAAAGAGTACATTGATCTTTGTAAAAGGAACCCACTTAATAGAGCATTAAGAATTGATAAATTTACAATAGCAGCATTGGAAAGTGTGTTAAGATATTATATAGATGAAGAAGATGCTATAAAAAATATACCAACTCTTAGAATGATAACTATGAAAAAAGAAGAAATTGAAACTAAAGCAAAAATTTTGAAGGATAGAATAGAGGAACTATCATTAAATAAAGAAATAAAAATAGATAAGGTAGATTTAGTTTCACAGGTAGGTGGGGGAAGTATGCCACTTGAGGAATTGCCAAGTAAGGGAATATCATTGCATTTAGAAAATTATTCTGCTAATAAGATGGAAGAGTTTTTCCGAGCTTATAAAATTCCTATTATAGCTAGAATAAGTGATAATGTAATATATTTTGATTTGAGAACAGTAGAAATAGAAGAGATAGAAATAATTGTAGATGCTATAGATGCTTTTATTAAAAGTAATAAGGGGTGTTAGGATGCGTAACATTATAATTGGAACGGCAGGCCATATAGATCATGGTAAAACTTCACTTATAAAAGGTATAACTGGAGATAATACAGATAGATTAAAAGAAGAACAAAAAAGAGGTATATCAATTGATATTGGATTTTCATTTTTAGATTTACCAAGTAATATAAAGGCTGGAATAATAGACGTACCAGGACATGAGAAGTTTGTAAAAAATATGCTAGCAGGTATTTATGGGGTGGACTTAGCACTACTTGTTATAGCTGCAGATGAGGGTATTATGCAGCAGACTAAAGAACATATAGAAATATTAGAACTACTGGAGGTAGAAAAAAGTTTAATTGTTCTAACTAAAATAGATTTAGTGGATGATGAATGGATCAATTTAATAGAAGAAGAAATAAAAGAAGAATTAAAGAATACAATTTTTGAACATTCTACTATTGTAAAGGTTTCAAATAATGATAAAATAGGGTATGATAGTTTAATAGATGAAATAGATAAACTTGCCCTTGATATTAATGAAAAAAACCTTAATATCAATCCAATTCTACCAATAGATAGATCTTTTTCAATAAAAGGACATGGAACAGTAGTAACTGGTACTTTAGTTTCGGGTGTTATTAAAGTTTCTGATGAAATAGAAATATATCCTGAAGAAATTATTAGTAAAGTAAGGAGTATTCAAGTACATGATAAAAGTGTAGAAGAATGTTATGCAGGGCAGAGAGTGGCTATTAATTTATCTAATATTGAAAAAGATGATGTAAAAAGAGGAAGTGTTCTAACCTTACCTAATAATTTTAATAAAACTAGTATAGTTTCTGTGAAGTTAAAGTTGCTAGGTAGTTTAGATAGAGAAATAAAAACAAGAACAAGAGTAAGAGTATATGTGGGAACAAAAGAAGTGTTGGGTAGAGTTATTTTCTTGGACAAGGATGAGGCTAGTCCAGGAGAAACCGTAAATGCCCAAATATTTTTAGAAGAAGAAATTGTGGTTAAGCATTATGATAGATTTATTATGAGGTTTTACTCACCTATTTCAAACATAGGTGGAGGGGTAATAATTGATCCATATGGTATTAAAGAAAAAAGATTTGATAAGAAAGTGATAAGTAAATTAGAGAGTTTAGATACTCAGAATACTGAAAAATTAATTTATAATATTATTAAATACAATAAAAATGATTTTGTTCCTTTAGAATACATTAACAAGTATGTAAACTTAAATATGGATTATTTACTTAATGTTTTAAAGAATTTAGATAAAAAGGAAATGATAATTACATTTATCTTATCAAAAGAATATTATTATATGGAAAAAAATAAATTTAACACTTTGAAAAATAAATTATTACAAGAATTAGAGGAGTTTCATTTTAAATTACCATTGAAGATAGGAATACAAAAAGAAGAAATTAGAAATAAATATTTTAGTGATTTGAATATTAGATTATTTGAAGAGTTTATTAAGAAAATAATTAATGAGGGACTTATTAAACAAGAAAAAGAATATATATCTTTATCAAATCATAAAATATCTTTAAGCGGGGAAGAAGAAGAATTAGGAAAACTAATTATGTATAACTTAGAAAAAGAAGGCTTATTATTGCCAAAACTAAGTGACTTAGAGGAAGAAGTAAATGTAGACAGTAAGCAATTTTATTCAGTAATAAAAGTACTTGAAATTAGTGATAAGCTAGTTAAACTAGATGAAGATTATTATATAAGCGTAGAACAATTAGATTTAGTTAAAGATAAGCTTAAGGAATATCTAATAGAAAATACAGAAATCTCAGTTGGAGATTTTAGAGACTTATTAGGTGTTAATAGAAAAATTTCAATTAGTATATTAGAATATCTGGATAAAACTAAGTTTACTAAGAGAAGAGAAAATAGTAGAATTTTATTTTAAATATGGAGTGGTATTGTAAAATGAGAACAAAAATGTTAATTGTTGATAATGACGATACATTTATAAAAAGTGTTAAGTATATTTTTAAAGATTCAAATATTTTAATTAGAGATTTACCGAGTACAACCCTTGTAGATAAAAGCTTTGTAAATACAGAATTTGACCTAATTATATTAGAACTTAATATGCCTAAAAAATCTGGGTTAGAAGTATGCAAAGAGATTAGGCGTGATACAGATAAACCTATTATAATGGTTTCAGACTCACCAGATGAATTAAGAAAAATTTTATGTTTAGAAGAAGGCGCGGATGATTTTTTAGTAAAACCTATAAATCCGCAAGAGTTAAAAGCTAGAGTATTAAACATTGTAAGAAGATATAATTCTATTAAAAGAGAAGATCCTTTTAGATTTGATAGAGGAGAATTTACTATAGATGCTATTAGAAAAAAAGTTATTAGTGAGAAAGGCGAAGAGTTAAATTTAATAGGTAAAGAATTTGATTTATTTTTCCTATTATCATCTCAGCCAGGAAGAGTATTTTCAAGAGAAGAGCTTATGAGTGAAATATGGGAATATGAAGATTTTGGTACATCAAGAACTGTGGATGTTCATATTAGAAAACTAAGATCTAAATTAGAAAAGCATACACGTGAAGAATATATTTTAACTCAATGGGGTCAAGGCTATTATTTTAAAGCATAAAATGAAACATTAAGATCTAGAGATAGGTTTAAACCTATCTCTTTTTAATTTAAATGGGAGGGGTTAACATGATTACTTTAAGAGAAATAACAAAAGATAATTGGTTAGAATGCATATATTTGAAACTAAATGATGATGAAAAAGATTTTATAGCTCCAAATATGTATTCTATAGCAGAAGCACAATTTTATCCTGAGGCAGAATCTAAAGCAATTTATTTAGGAGAAAAAATGATAGGATATACTTTATATGGACAATCAGAAGATGATTCATCTATGTATTTTGTAGATAGATTTATGATTGATGCTAATTTTAGAAATCAAGGATATGCTGAAAAAGTATTTAAAATTATAATTGAAATAGGAAAAGATAAAGGGTATAATATTTTAGGTTCTAGTACAGATTTAGATAACTATAAAATGCAGAAGTTATTTGAAAAACTAGGTTTTTATACCAAAGGAGAAATAGATGAAGAAGAATTACTTTATTATATAAACTTATAGTGAAATATTTCTAAAACATAAAGATATAAACTTGATAGACTACTTGACAATAACTAGTAATATGGTAAAATAAACAAGTATTAAATATATGGGGGTAGATGGCATCTGGTGTTGCCT
>CAYPYI010000081.1:0-6093 GCA_964415085.1 uncultured Tissierellaceae bacterium | reverse complement strand
TTGTAGCGACTTTTATAACTATACAGACTTTTCATATGAATGTCAACAGTATTTTGAAAGTATTTTAAATTAATTTATTCTAGTTGTTCATCCTCTACTGAAAAGAACTTCAAAGTACCGAAGATTACAGCAACTGCTAGAGATCCTAATAACATATCTAACATGTTATGACCATAAATAAGCATCTTTCTTGCTATAACAAATACTACTAATTGTGTTATCTTTGTTGCAGAATGCGTAAGTAACATTAATATAAATTCTACTCCTATTACCAGTATTAATATATAGGATAAAAACTCCTTAAAGCTATCATATGTAATAAGCTCTAAGTTTGAGATTGAAAAAATATGCTTTATAGCTGTTCCTATACCTATTACTACTGCAATACCTATAATAACTGCCAATATTAATTCTAGTACTTCTGCAAATTGATTTAATTTTTTTGATATTTTATCCATTACATTTCCCACCCTCACCCATTACTATATACCTTTTATTTATCATGTACATAGTAATTCTTTACTTATTTTTAATTTTAATTACATATATATAGCTAAATAGATTTCTCTATTTAGCCATGGATCCTTCAGCTTCTTTTCTAAGCTTTTCTATTACACGCTTTTCAATTCTAGAAACTGTCATTTGAGATACATCTAGTTTCTCTGCTATTGCTACTTGAGTCTTCTTATTAAAGTATCTATCTACTAATATTTCTTTTTCTATTTCATTTAAGCTTTCCATCATCTTTAAGATAAAGTCAGTATTTTCTAATTTATCATAATACTCATCTTCTACTCCTATTAAATCAGATAGTGTTATATCTCTATCATCACTACTTGTATTAAATGTAATATCTAAAGATTGTGGAGTATATACTTTACTTGCTTCCATAGATTCTAGTACTTCTTCTACTGTAGCGTCTAAATAGTCTGCTATATCATCTATAGTAGGTGATTTTTGAAGAGTCTGACTTAAATGTACCTTAGCATTGTTTATCCTTTTGGATAGCTCTTGTATCCTTCTAGGTACCCTTATAGCCCACCCTTTGTCTCTAAAGTGCTTTTTTATCTCACCTATTATAGTAGGTGTGGCAAAGCTTGAAAACTCAAACCCTTTATCTACATCAAATCTATCAACAGCATAGATTAGCCCTATTGATGCTACTTGAAATATATCATCATATTCTATACCTCTATTAGTATATTTTTTTGATAATATCTCCGCAATATAAATATGTTCTTCTATTAAGGTTTCTCTTATAGCTGGATCATTAGTTTCTTTATACTCTTTAAATAAATCCTTAATTTGATCTTTACTTAATTTTTCAGTTTCAGAGTTTTTAGTTTCAACCATTGATTACCATCCTTTATATTATATATTTAACTATGCGAACACCATTTTCAGTAAATAGGACTTCATCCATTAAAGATTCTATTATCAATAAACCTAACTTCGCTTCTTGTGAGTTCTTAAAATCAGCTGGAATATTACCTACTACATTATGAATATCTATAGTAATATCTTTATCAGATAGGTTAAATTTCAAGTTAATATTTTCAGCGTTAGTTAATTTAATTATATTTACACAAGCTTCTCCTACAGATACCTTTAAGTCTTCTATTTCATCTATACATAAGTTAGACTTATGTCCTATACCAGAAGTAGTAAGCCTAATTAGGCTTATATACTCTGGTTTACTTGGGACATTTAGTTCTATAGTATCTTTATTCATTGCTTTCACCTCTAAATATAAATAGCTTGTCTAGTTCTGTTATTTCAAATATCTTTCTTATATTAGGCTTTGCATTTAAAATATAAATATTTTTGTCTTTTTCTTTTACTTCTTTATATATACTCATTAATACTCCTAGACCAGTACTATCTATATAGTCTAGATCACAACAGTCTATTTGGATATCTTCATTCTTATCTTCAAAGGCTAAAGTAATTTCTTTTTTTAAGTCTTTAGATGTATATATATCTAAGTCTCCTGAAAGATTAATATTCCAAATATTTTTATCTTCTTTAAATGTTTTCTCTATCTTTAAAGCCATACTATTCCCCCCAATTTTTATGCTTCTTCATATTTAGCAACTGCTACTACTTCACCATTCTCAGTTTTCATTAAAGTTACACCTTGGGTATTTCTTCCCATTGTTGAAATTTCTTTTGCTTCTAGTCTTATGATTGTACCATTTAAAGTTATCATCATTATATCATCTAAATCATTTACTACCTTAGCTGAAACAATTTCGCCTGTTTTTTCAGTTATATTATAAGTGATAATACCCTTACCACCTCTTAACTGAGTTCTGTATTCAGAAAGTTTTGTTTTCTTACCAAAACCTCTTTTAGATATAACTAGTAAATAATCTTCTTCATCTGTTACCAAATCAGTAGCAACAACCTCATCGTCACTATCAAGTCTGATTGCATTTACACCCATAGCACTTCTTCCCATAGGTCTTGCATCATCTTCGTCAAATCTTATTGACATTCCTTTTTTAGTTACAACTATTATATCATCTTCACCTGTAGTTTCCTTAACAGCAATTAATTCATCTTCATCTCTTAGAGTAATTGCTATTATTCCATTTTTTCTGATATTTTCAAACTGATCTAAGGAAGTCTTTTTAACAGTTCCTTTTTTAGTTACAAAAACTAAGTTACTATCAGGAGTATATTCAGATATTGGAATTATAGCTGATACTTTCTCATCTGCTTCAAGGTTTAATATATTTATAATAGCCATACCTCTAGCTTGTCTTCCTGCTTCAGGTATTTCATAACCCTTAAGTGAGTATACCTTACCCTTATTAGTAAAGAATAATATAGTATCATGAGTTGAACTTATATATAGACTCTCTACAAAGTCATCTTCCCTTGTAGTAAGACCTACTATACCTCTACCGCCTCTTCTTTGAGTTTTGTAGGTATCTTCTGGCATTCTTTTTATATATCCATAGTGAGTAAGTGTGATAACTATATCTTCTACAGCTATCATATCTTCTACGTCTATTTCGCCTGTAGCTGGAACAATTCTAGTTCTTCTTCTATCTCCATATTTTTCTTTAATTTCTAAGATTTCTTCTTTTATTATATTTAATACTTTATTTCTATCAGCTAATATAGCTCTAAGTTCAGCTATTAGTTTAGTTAATTCTTTAAATTCTTCATCTAACTTATTTCTTTCAAGACCTGTAAGTCTTCTAAGTCTCATATCTAGTATAGCTTGAGATTGTTTATCTGATAAGCCAAAAGTATCCATTAGTTTACCCTTAGCATCCTCATCATTTTCTGCACCTCTTATTATTTTTATAACTTGATCTATATTATCTAGTGCAATTTTTAAACCTTCTACTATATGAGCTCTAGCTTCAGCTTTATTTAAATCAAATTGAGTTCTTCTAGTTATTATCTCTATTTGGTGATTTAAATAATGAGTTAAAACTTCTTTTAAGTTTAAAACTCTTGGTTCCCCATCAACTAAAGCTAACATTATAATACCAAAAGTTGCTTGCATTTGAGTATGTTTATAAAGATTGTTGATGATTATATTCGGGTTAGCATCTCTTTTTACTTCAATTACTATCCTCATACCATCTCTATCTGACTCATCTCTTAAGTCTGATATACCTTCTATTACTTTATCTCTTACAAGTTCTACTATTTTTTCTATAAGTCTTGCCTTATTAACTTGGTATGGAATTTCTGTTACTATTATTCTACTTCTTCCTTTAGAGTTTTCTTCAATTTCAGCAACAGCTCTCATTTGAACTCTACCTCTACCAGTTCTATAAGCAGATTCTATTCCTTTTTTACCTAGTATAAAAGCACCTGTTGGAAAATCTGGTCCTTTTATATCTTCCATTAAGTCATCTATAGTTGCATCTTCATTATCTATTAATGTAATTATAGCATCTATTACCTCATTTAAATTATGTGGAGGTATATTTGTAGCCATACCTACTGCTATACCTGATGATCCATTTACAAGTAGGTTAGGAAATCTACTTGGAAGTACTACTGGTTCTTCTAGTGTCTCATCAAAGTTTAGTTTGTAATCTATAGTATCTTTATTAATATCTCTTAGCATTTCCATTGATATTTGTGCCATTCTAACTTCAGTATAACGCATAGCTGCTGCGCTATCTCCGTCTATAGATCCAAAGTTACCATGACCATCTACTAATAAATATCTTGTGTTAAAGTCCTGTGCAAGTCTAACCATTGCATCATATACAGATCTATCTCCATGAGGGTGATACTTACCAAGTACGTCCCCTACTACCCTTGCAGATTTTCTGTATGATTTACTTGCTGTCATACCTAAATCATCCATAGCATAAAGTATTCTTCTATGAACTGGTTTTAAACCATCCCTTACATCAGGTAATGCTCTACTAACAATTACGCTCATAGCATAGTCTAGGTAAGATTTTTTCATTTCTTGTTTAATACTAATATCAACTACATTATCTGGGTTTAAATTTTCGTTATCCATACTTACCTCCTATACGTCTAAGTTTTGTACAAACTTAGAATTTTCTTGAATAAATTCTCTTCTTGGTTCAACTTTCTCACCCATTAGAGTCGTGAATACCTCATCTGCTTCTAAAGCATCTTCTATTTTTACTCTTAGAAGTATTCTTGTTTCAGGATCCATTGTTGTATCCCATAACTGTTCTGGGTTCATCTCTCCAAGACCTTTATATCTTTGAATACTATAACCTGTTCTTCCTATTTCTTCTAATAATGTATCTAATTCTTCATCACTATATACATAGTGTTCTTGTTTTCCTTTAGCAATTTTATATAATGGCGGTTGTGCTATATAAATATTTCCATTATAAATTAAATCTGGCATATATCTATAGAAGAATGTTAAAAGTAGTGTTCTAATATGAGCACCATCAACGTCGGCATCCGTCATTATTATTATTTTACCATAACGAAGTTTCTTTATATCAAATTCTTCTCCTATACCTGTACCAAAAGCAGTTATCATGTTTTTAATTTCATCTGAATTTAAAACTTTATCAAGTCTTGCTTTTTCAACGTTCATTATTTTACCTTTTAAAGGAAGTATTGCTTGGAAATGTCTGTCTCTACCGGTTTTAGCACTACCACCAGCAGAGTCCCCTTCCACTAGGTATATTTCAGTTAGATTAATATCATTTGATTGGCAATCAGCAAGTTTTCCTGGAAGTGTTGTATTATCAAAAATACTTTTCTTTCTAGTTAATTCTCTTGCTTTTCTTGCAGCATGTCTTGCTCTTTGAGAACTTACTGCTTTATTAACTATTATTCTACCAGTTTTAGGATTTTCTTCTAAATAGCTATCTAAAAACTCATAAGTTAAACTTTCAACAATTCCTCTAGTTTCACTATTTCCTAATTTACCTTTAGTTTGACCTTCGAATTGTGGTTGAGCTAACTTAACAGATAAAACAGCTGTCATTCCTTCTCTTACGTCTTCACCTGATAAGTTTTCTTCATCCTCTTTAATGTGATTATGTCTTCTACCATAGTCATTCATAACTCTTGTTAGAGCTGTTCTAAGTCCTGATAAATGACTACCACCTTCTTGAGTGTTTATATTATTTGCAAATGTTAATACATTTTCTGAATATCCATCTGTATATTGGATTGCAAGTTCTACTTGCGTTCCATCTTTTTCTCCATCAAAATAAATAACATCATCTTGAATTGAGTTTTTATTTCTATTTATATATTCAACAAAAGATTTTATTCCACCTTCAAAGTGAAATTCTTGACTTTTTCCTGTTCTTTTATCTTCTAAATATATTTTTACACCTTTATTTAAAAAAGCCATTTCTCTAAATCTTTTTTCTAGTATCTCGTATTCATAAACTACAGTATCAAAAATCTCTTTATCAGGTTTAAATAAAATAGTAGTTCCTGTTTCAGTAGACTCCCCAACAATTTCTAGTTCTGTCACTGCTATACCTTTTGAGAACTCTTGTTGGTATTTTTTATTATTTCTACTTACAGTTACTAATAAGTATTCTGATAAAGCATTTACAACTGATATACCTACACCATGTAACCCACCTGATACTTTATATGCTG
>CAYPYI010000080.1:4735-6181 GCA_964415085.1 uncultured Tissierellaceae bacterium | reverse complement strand
TATATTCATTAGTGACATAGTATTTGCAGTTAGTAGTAATATTATAAATGATATACAAATTGATAAAAAAGAAATTTATGGTTATGGCACAATAGGTGTTACAGCTAGTTTTGGAGGACAAGGTGTTAGAGTAAAAGATGGACAAACTATAACATTAGAATGGGAAATGGAAAATGCTAAATTTATAGATATAGATAAAAAAGAAACAATTGAATTATTCGATAAATCAGGCA
Source organism: uncultured Tissierellaceae bacterium (assembly GCA_964415085.1). Taxonomy (GTDB): domain Bacteria; phylum Bacillota; class Clostridia; order Tissierellales; family Tissierellaceae; genus CAYPYI01. Next base: position 5,948 of record CAYPYI010000080.1, on the reverse strand, counting down.
TAGTAATAGCAGACGTTAAATTTTACAATTCTGAAGCAGTTATAACTTTTAATAATTATGCTGAGGGATTAAAGAATGTAGAAGGGGCTTTAGAGTTTTACCATGAAGTATCCTATGATAATATATCAAATGATGATGAGCCAGGAAGTATAAAGATAAAATCAGGAGATATATATGAAAAAATATCAATTATTAAACCAGAAGAAAATATAGTAGGTATGGAAACAGATAATATGTACAGGAAACAAGGAGTTGCACTTGGATCTAACTATCCAAATAGGATTGATTGGGTTTTCATGGTAAATGCGGCAAAAAAAGATATAGATAACAATGTATCAGTTCTAATAGAAGATATATTAGAAGAGACTATGATTTGGGAAGAGAACATTCTTAATGAAAATAAATATGTATTAGCAGTATCTGAAAAGTCAGGGGATTTCAAATGGCTGAGTAGACAAGAAGCTGAGAAGATAGGTATTAAAATAACTATAGAGAAAGAAAAATTGACAATTAATATTCCAGAAGGTGAAAATCTTTTGAAAGAAAAATCTTTAGAGTTTAGAATACCTGTAATAGTTACAAAAGAAGCACTAGCAAATCCTTCTATAAAGCATGTAAAAAATGAGTCAAATATTACTGTAAATAACGACATTTGGAAAATAGAAGAAGATGAGAAAAAAGATCAGGTACATTTAAATAAAAGTGGTGGATGGATTACAGGAACTGTACAAGGTCAACTAGTAATAAATAAAGTTATTGAAGGAACGAAGATAGAAATACCAAATGTTGAGTTTGAAGTTGAAGAAATAAATGGAGAATATAAAGAAGTAATAAAGACTGATGAAAATGGAAAAGCAGAAATAAAAGACTTAGAAGTAGGTAAGTATAAAGTTAAAGAATTAAGCGCTCCAGATTGGATTGATTTTGATGCTTCAGTAGAAAATAAAACTTTAGCATTTGAGATTTCTAATGATGATGAAGAAGGAATTGACTTAGAAATATCAAATACGAAGAAATTAATAGATTTAAAAGTAGAAAAAGTATGGATAGATAATAATGTTGAAAATCCAGAAGCAAATATTGCACTTTTAAGAGACGGAGATCTTATTGAGAGTATTAAATTAGTTGGTAATAATAAGATTCATGTTTGGGAAGATTTAGAAATATCAGATGATTATGGAAACTTTTATAATTATACTGTTAAAGAACTTGG
>CAYPYI010000080.1:0-4635 GCA_964415085.1 uncultured Tissierellaceae bacterium | reverse complement strand
GAAGAAACACCAGAAAAACCAGGAGAAAAAGATCCAAGTAATCCAGGAGAAGAAACACCAGAAAAACCAGAAGAAAAAGATCCAAGTAATCCAGGAGAAGAAACACCAGAAAAACCAGGAGAAAAAGATCCAAGTAATCCAGGAGAAGAAAGACCAGGAAAACCAGAAGAGTTAGAAGATAATTATATATCATTAACTGAAAAACCAGGTAACCCTAATAATGATAAAACTTCTAAACCGGAGATAGAAGAAAGTCCAGATAATCCAAAGGATGAAGTTGGAGTTATTGAAGACTTAGGAAAAGATGTAGAAAAAGATAAAGCTGATGGTAGTAAAACGAACAGCGGTAATAAAAAAGATAATGATAAGGACCAAGGTATAAATGATGTTGAATTAAAAAAACCAGAATTAGGTGGTTTTAATAATATTGGAAACAAAGGTAAAGAATTACCAAAAACAGGTGATGGATTAAACTCCATACAATTAGGTGTTTTAACATTTATATTTGGAATATCGCTAATATTAACAGGATTTAAACTTAATAAAGATGAAAAATAGAAATAGTAATATTTTAATAGTACTAGGATTATTAATTGCAATTTCCTCTTTATTTTATATACAAAAAGTAGATAAAAGAATGACCGCGAAGAAGAGTGAAATAGAAAGGTCTAAAAATGATTTTATAGAACAAATGAAATTAGATAAAGAAAAATCAGAGTTCTCAGATGAATTGGTAAATATATTCAATAGAGATGAAAATGATAAACATGATAATAATTTATTTGAAAGAGAATTTGGATATATAGAAATAGAATCATTAGATTTGATTCTTCCAATTTATTCTGATACCTCCTATAAGTCGTTAAAGGAGGGAATAGGTATAGTTGAGGGAACAGATATGCCAAGTGCTAATAAAAACAATACCTCTGTTCTAGCGGGACATAGAGGGGGATATAATGGTAAAGAATCTTTTCTTAATGTTAATAAGTTAAAAAAAGGAGACCTTATAAAGGTTGTTGAGGATAAGGAGCTCATATATGAAGTTATAGAACAAGAAGTAATAGAGAGTACTGATTGGACTAAATTTACAAAAGAGGAAGATTAGTCAAAACTCATCTTATTAACATGCCACCCATACCCAATAAATGATAAAAGATTAATAATAAAAACAAAATTAATAGATATAAAAAGTATATAAAAGTTAGAGGATATCCTCTAACTTTTTTTCTTATAAAATGCAAATTTAAATTTTAAATATTTATATTTTGTGATAATATAGTCATATAGGTATATATATTAGCAAATGAGGTGTAATCATGTATATTAAAGAAGGTTATAATAGATCATTAGAACTTCAAGATAAATTAAAAGATTATTTTGAATATATGCATATAGACAATTTAACAGATTTAAATTATTCTACATCATATACATACTTTATTTCTCTAAATAAGGATAAAGAAGGAATATATGATGAAAAATTAGACATTTTATTAGATTCTGATAATGCACATTTTATAGAAATATCATTTTCTAATGTAACAAATTACGCCTATGCTTATTTTTTGCAATATGAGCGGAAAAATAATAAAGAGATACTAAAAACTTCAGAAAAACCATATTTAAAATCACATTTAAAATATGTGGAAATAATAGAGAAGTTTTGTCAATGTAATAATTTTAATCTAATAAATAAAGAGTTTTTGAGTAAACGTATAAGCTTAACAAATGAAAGTGTAAATATATATTTTAGATATTTTAATCAAGAAAATGAAGACAAAAATTATATTCCCTTTTAAATCAATTTATTAATTTAATATTTAAATTTAAGCTAATACTAAAATATAAATTCAAGATTTAAATAATCTGTTTTAGAAATTGGGGGATTAAAATGAGCCAAATTATAAATAATATTTATGAAAAGTTTGGGATAGAAGGTATTTACAGCACTTATATAGAACAAGTAACTGGTATTCATTATGACACGAATGAAGGGATTCAAATAATCTATATTATAGATGGAGAAATATCTGTATTAAATGGAGATAAAAGTAGTATATATAAAAAGGGAGAATTAATATTATTAAATAGAAATGAGATAAAATTTTTATATACTAATAATGTTAATTCATATATATTAGTTTTAAATATAAAAGATAATTATTTAGAAAAAATTAGTGATATATATTGTTCGAGCATTTTTCAAAGGGAATTAAATCATTTATATAATACAAGTGATTTAAGAAATTTAATAATCCATATTCATATACTTTCATTTAACAAAAAAGATGAAGGCATTAGAATGAAAAATCTTAATGAAATATTGGATATTTTGGTTAAAGATTATATTGATAATGAAAATAATATAAAAGGAAATGAAGATAGAATTATTTATATAAAAGAAATAAAAAATTATGTTAATAATACTGATTTAACTAAAGTTAGTCTAGATCTTATATCTGAGGATATGTTTATTAGTACATCATATATATCTACTCTTTTCAGCGAGTTTTCAAATATGACTTTTTCAGAATATCTTCAACAGTATAGACTATATATAGCTAGTAAATATTTATTAAAAACCAATGCTAATATAGAAGAAGTTGCTGTAAAAGTGGGATTTAAATCTACCAAATCACTAAATAACCTATTTAAAAAATATTTATCTATAACGCCATCGGCTTATAGAAGTAAATATAAAAATAGAGATGAGAGCAAGTATAATGATTATAAAAAAATATATTCTAACTTAGATTCATTAGATAATTCTGGTTATAAAGATATGTATGATGTAAGAGAAATGAATACTCATAGACTTTCCTTACAAAGTCATAAAATCGATAATGTTGATAACTGGAGGTTTATTAGAAGTTTAAACACTTTTGGTCAGGATTATTTACTTAAAGTGAGGAAAATACTAGAAGAGTTTAATATAAATGAAATATTTTTAAATTTCTATTTAATAGATGGTGAAATAAGAATAGAAAATAAAAATAGGAATATAACAAAAAGACAACTATATGATTTAATGAATTTATTAATAGAGTTTGATGTAGTACCAACATTGAATGTTTATTTAGAAGAAAATAATTGGACAAAAGTTAGTCTAAGTAAAATGAAACATATGATGGATGAAAATCTTTTACTTATAGATGAGTTTTATCAAGAAATCCTTGATATAGTTGGACTTACAAATATGAAACGGTTTAAGTATACAATAAATATAAGAAATATAAATTCTTATTATCAAGATAAAGATAAAATTAATTTATATAGAGAATATATAATTAAACAGCAGCGTATGATTAGAGATAAACTTGATATTACAGATTATATTTGGGGCTATGAATTGGGAGATATAGATGAAGAAAAAATAATGAATTTAAGAAATTTATACCAGACTTTCGAGACTGAAGTTTTTGTACCATCTTATGTATCTTTATCCTATGCATTAAGTAAAGATCAAAATATAAAATCGATAAATGATAGCATTAAGCTAACCAATGAAGTTCAATATGCTATAGATAATCTGGGAAATCATTTAGATGAATTTTCAGAAAAATTTACCAATATCTATGTAAGAGATTTGTTTAAATTTATAGATCTTACTGCTATACCAGAAGACTATAAGGATTTATTTGCGGTTTTGCTTATAAATGAAACTATTTTCTTTACAGAATCTAAATATAACTATAAGTTTGAATATAAAATGATGGATAAGAGTAGACCGGATGGCTTATATTATCCAAAGTTAGAAAATCAATATGGATTTAAAACAACAATATACTGGATATATCATCTAATAGATCAAATGAAAGGCGAGTTTATATATAGAAAGAGAAATGTAATTGTAAGTAGAGAAGATAATGATATTTATATCCTAGCTTTTGGTAGTTCGATTATAGATTATTTATTTTCTAAAAAACATAACTTTATAGATCTATATAATTTTACAAATGAAATAGATATAACAATAGATGGGATAAATGGAAAATATAAGGTCACTGAAGAGATACTTTCTTATGAAAATGGAAGTGTTGAACATTATTTAGTAGATTATAATAATTTTAAATACTTAAGTGAAAATGAGATAGATTATGTACAAAAAATATCAGCGCCTAAGTTTACTTTAGAAATTAAGGAATATGAAAACAAGCTTGAAGAGCGAATAATCCACTCTCCGTTTAATATTATCTTAAAAAAGTACATAAAAATATCCTAAAAAAGAAAATATATTACATATTTTCTTTTTTTATCCATTTTTATAAAATAAGTAATAATTTGAGTGAAGAATATACAAAAAAAGTATGACATACGTCTATTTAATAGGTTAAACGTTTGATATATAATATATAGAACAGTTAAGAGTAAAAAAAGAGATGTTTTCTATCGAATAATAGGAAACTTAAAAGTATTTTTTCTTTTCTAATAGCACTGATTATGATAATGCAAGTTATAACTCCGGTTATAGCTGAAAGCATTCAGAAGAATGATATTGAATCATTTGAAGTTCAACAATCAGAAGATGTTACGGTAGTAGAAGAAGGCAACAAACAAGAAGAGGATACGGGAGTAAAAGAAAACAACAAACAAGAAGAAATCTGTCCATAAAATAGATTTTAGTCCGCCAATCGT
>CAYPYI010000079.1:4267-6255 GCA_964415085.1 uncultured Tissierellaceae bacterium | reverse complement strand
GGAGTAACAGCAGCTTTTTCTGCAGCTTCAGAATTAGGTTCACCGATTATGCATGACTATGCATCAATAAGCTTAAGTGATTTATTAACTCCATGGGATGTAATATTAAAAAGATTAGAGCATGCTAGTATAGCAGATTTTGTTATAACTTTATATAATCCTAGAAGTAAAGGAAGACCAGGCCACTTAGAAGAGGCTATAAATACTATATTAAAGCATAGGTCAGAAGATACTCCTGTTGGACTTGTTCGTAATTCAGGAAGGGAAGGAACAGTTGTATGGTCAGAAAAATTAGGAAGTATAGATTATGAAAAAGTAGACATGATGACTGTAATAATAATAGGAAATTCAAACACATACTTTAAAGGTGAAAAAATAGTAACACCAAGAGGATATGAGATTAAATGATTTGGATAATAGGTGGAACAACTGAAGGAAGATCCTTAGTTGAAAGAATCAAAGATAAGGATAACTTTATTGTAACAGTAGCTACAGAAAGTGGTAAAGAGTTTTTAGATACAGATAATTATAAAGTTGGTAGAATGACTTTAGAAGAGATGAACCAATTTATAATAGATAATAAAATAAAAGTTATTATAGATTTAACCCACCCTTTTGCTAAGATAGTATCTGCAAATGCAAGAAAGGTAGCATCTGATAATAATATAGAATATATTAGGTATACTAGAGAATATGTAAATATTGAAAATGGAATACTGGTTGATTCTTATGAAGATGCATTTGAGTATTTAAAGGATATTAAAGGAACAGTATTTTTTACAACTGGTTCAAATATGATAAGTGAATTTGAAAGAGTAAGAGGTACAAATAGATTTATATATAGAGTACTACCTGCTATAGAAAGCATTAATAAATGTGTTGAAAATAACGTTCATATTAAAGATATAGTTGCAATGGTAGGACCTTTTTCAAAAGATATGAACATAGCTATGTTTAGGGAATTTAAACCAGATTATATAGTTACAAAAGATAGCGGTAAAATAGGTGGTACAGATGAGAAAATTGAGGCTTGTTTAGAACTTGGTATAAAACCAATAATAATAAAAAGAGATCTAGAAGAAGGGTTTAAAAGCCTTATTGACTTAGAAAAATATATAAGAGAAAAATATTAAAGTGCATTCTAAAAGTTTTATAACTTTTAGATGCACTTTTTTTATAAGTTGTATCTTAATTTAGCTGTATCGACTATTTGAAGTACAAAATTTTCATATCCTTGACCACTTGATTCGGCCATTCTATAAAGTGCACTTTTGTTCTTCATAAGTCCAGGCAATGAGTTAATTTCTAAAACATATGGAATATTATCTTTTAATATAACATCCACCCTGGCATAATCTTTTAAATTTAACGTATTATATGCTTTTATACATGCATTTTTAATAAGTAATTCTTCTTCATTACTTAATTTAGCAGGGATGTGATAAGTTGTATATTCTTTATAATATGTTTTAACTTCAAAACTATAAAATTTTTCTAAATTATCAGGTAAGTTTGATAAATCTACTTCTTGGATAGGTAGAACTTCTATATCTTTTCCATTTCCAATAACTCCTACTGAAAACTCACGACCAACTATATACTCATTTAATAAAATAGGTGGTTGATAAAGTTCTAAAGCTTTTTTTACCCCATCAAATAATTCTTCCTTAGTATTAACTAAACTATCCTGGTGTATTCCTCTACTGGAACCTTCGTCATTTGGTTTAATTAAAATAGGAAATTGCAAATCAATATTTTCTAATTCACTTATTTTATTAATTGCTATAAAGTCTGGTGTGTATACATCGTTAGATTTAAATAGTTTAGAAGAATAAAACTTGTTTGATGCTAGAGTATGGCCTATTACTGAAGAAGCAGTATAAGGAATGCCAGCGAATTCTAACATTGCAGGTATTTGAGATAATTTACTATCTCCATTTAGTCCATTACATAAGTTAAAGACTAAATCAACATTTTCATTTCTTAAA
>CAYPYI010000079.1:0-4257 GCA_964415085.1 uncultured Tissierellaceae bacterium | reverse complement strand
CTTATAATATTATCATCTGCTATAAGTGATATGCAGTCATATTTTTTTGATAAAATATTTTTAAGTTCCTTTACAGTTTCTAACTTTTGATTATCTTCTTGCATAGCTTCTTCAGAAGGAAGAAAGGAAGCTCGAGATTGATCTGTAAGTATTGCTATTTTCATAAGATTCCCCCTTTTTATGTTAATAAAATATATATTAACTAGACTTAAGTATATCTTATTTTTACCTAGTAATCAACAAAATATGACTGTAAATTAATATTAACAAAGATGTAAATATTAAATAATATATACAAATTAAAGCCTTAAAATAACTGAAAAAATAGCTACTTGTGATATAATAAATATATTAGAAGAAAATAAAATAGGGGGATAATATGAGCTTATTAGAAGATACTTTAAAAGAGATTAAGGGTGCAGACAAGGATGCAATTTTAAAATCAAAAGACAAATGGGATAAGTTAGGAAAACCATTAGGAAGTCTTGGTACATTAGAAGATTTAGGTATGAAAATATCAGGAATGACAGGTAATATAACTAATAGTGTAAAAAAACGTGCTATAGTTGTATTAGCAGGTGATAATGGTATTTATGAAGAAAATATTGCTTCATCTCCAAAGGAGTTTACAGTTATACTTGTTGAGAACACTGCAGGAGGATTAACAGGAGTTGCAACGTTAGCTAAGTATACAAATAGTGATGTATTTGTTGTGGACTTAGGTGTAGATGGAGAAATAGAACATGAAGATGTTATAAAGAGGAAAATAGCTTATGGTACTAAGAATTTTACAAAAGGTCCTGCTATGACAAGAGAAGAATGTATTAAAGCTATTGAGTATGGAATTGAAATAGCAGATGATTTATTTAAAGATGGGTATGAAATGTTAGGAGTTGGGGAATTAGGTATAGGAAATACTACAACTAGTTCAGCAATACTATCTGTTTTATCAGATCTTGATCCTGAGACAACTTGTGGTTTAGGTGCAGGACTTACTCCTGAACAGTATGAAAATAAATTAAGAGTAATAAAAAAGGGAATTAGTGTAAATAATCCAGATCCAAAAGATCCTATAGATGTTATAAGTAAAATTGGTGGATTTGATATAGCAGGTATGGTAGGAGTTTACTTATCAGCTGCAAAAAATAGAAGACCTGTAGTAATAGATGGTTTTATATCATCTGCAGCAGCTTTATGTGCGGTAAAACTTAACGAACATGTAAAAGATTACTTAATACCATCACATCTATCAAAAGAGCCAGCAGCAGAATATATGCTAGAAGAGCTAGGTCTAGAAGCAATGGTTAATATGAAAATGAGATTAGGTGAAGGTTCTGGTTGTCCATTAGCATTCCAATTAATAGATACAGCTTTATTTGTTGAAGAAAATATGGGCACATTTAAAGAACTAAAAATAGATAGTTCAATATTATTAGACATGCGCGAAGAAGAATAGGGTGTGAAATATGATAACATTAGTAACAGGTGGAGCACGAAGTGGTAAAAGCACCTTTGCAGAGAGTTTATTAGCTGAAAAAAAAGATGTAGTATATATTGCAACATCTCGTGTTTATGATAAAGAGATGTCAGAAAGAATAGATCTACATAAGAAAAGTAGACCAAGTATATGGAGAACTTTTGAAGAAAACTATGATTTATACAAAGCTGTTGATGAGGAAAAATATTATATATTAGATTGTATTACTGTGTTAACTTCTAATATTATGTTTGATATAAGTAAGGACAATGAATATATAGATTATAATATGCAAGATGAGATAGAAGAAACTATAATGTTGCAATTAGAGGGTTTGATTAGTTTAGTAAATAAAAAAGGATATGAACTTATTTTAGTTACCAATGAAGTAGGCTCATCTATAGTGCCAGAGCATCATATATCTAGAGTGTTTAGAGATATTCAAGGAAGAATTAATCAAAGATTAGGGAAAATAAGCGATAATGTTTATTTGGTAACATGTGGTATACCGGTGAAAATAAAATGATTAAAGGTCTTATAGTAGGTCTACAATTTTTAACAAGGCTACCTGTAAATATAAATATGGATTTCAATGAAGAAAATATAGGTAGAGCAACATTCTTTTTCCCATTAATAGGAATGTTACTTGGAATAATATCGTTTATACCTTATTACCTTATAGCAAAATATAGTAGTTCTATAGCATCATTTCTAGTTGTATTTCTAATGATACTATTAACAGGGGGTCTACATTTAGATGGAGTCTCAGATATGGTGGATGGATTTTTCTCTAGTAGAGACAGAGAAAGAACTTTAGAAATTATGGCAGATAGTAGAATAGGAGCTTTTGGTGTATTAAGTTTAATTCTTTTAATAATTTTTAAGTTACTAGTTATCTCTAATTTTACTATTTCAAAAAACGTAATGTATGCTTTAGTTTTTTCTATGGGAAATGGTAGGTTTAACTCCCTTATAGCTATAGCATATAAGAAAATGATCAAACCTGGTGGTATGGGAGATATGATTCATAGCTCTAATAACTCTAAGTTTGTTGTAATAGGAATGATTTTCTATATTATAATATTAATTTTAGTAAATCCAATATTTTTATTACCATTATTAGGGGCATTTATTACTCAAGAACTAGTAACCTTTTGGTCATTTAAGAAGTTAGGTGGAGTAACTGGTGATATTTATGGGGCAGTTGTTGAATTAAGTGAAGCTATTTCTTTATTATTATTTTTAGGGGTATTAGAATGGATATAATCTTATTAAGACATGGTGAGACCTTAGATAATATTAGCAAAGTTTTTGGAAGAGACGATACGGTTTTATCAGAAGCTGGAAAAAGGGAAGTATTAAATATAAAAGAAATATTAGATTCCTACAATTATGAATATGTTTATAATAGTCCCTTATTAAGGGTTAAACAGACAATGGAATTATTAGATATTAAGGGTGAAGATAGACAAGAGCTTAAAGAGTATGATTTTGGTATTTTTACAGGATATACTTATAAAGAGATATTAAAAAACTATCCAGAAGAAACAAAAGCTTGGGTAAAAAACCCTTTAAGGTATGAAATACCTGAGGGGGATAATCTAGAAGATAAATTTAATCAGTTATCAGACTTTTTAAATGAGATATCACTAAAAGATGAAAATGTCCTACTTGTAGCACATGCAGGAATTATACAATTAGCTATGTGTTGGGCTTTTGATAATTTAGATTATTTTTATAAGTTTAAAGTAGATACAGCAAGTATAAGTGTTATCACTGTTAGAAAGAAATTTAAATATATTAATCAACTTAATATTAAATAAATTCTAAAGACTCCTTGTTTAATTAAGGAGTCTTTGTATATAAAAATTAACAAATAAGTAATATTAATTATTTGGGGTAAATATTAATATAATTGTAGATTTACTTTATACAATATGTAATAATTAAATTAACAACATATATCTTATATATGAGTTAACCAAGGAGGCTTATTAATACAAAATAAAAGAGAAAAAATAGTTGCAACAAGTGTATTAGAACATAATTATATTTATGACTTAGAAATGTCTAAGGATGAAAAATATTTAGTATTTAGACTAGGTAATATGGATATAGAGAAAAATGGTTATAATTCAGAAATATATTTATATAATATAGAAAAAGAAGAATATATATTATTACCAGTTGAAAGTTCAAAAATAAATAAAATGTTTTTTGAAAATAATGATAAATTAGTATTTATAAAAAATAATAAAGATAATTCAGTAATTGAAAAATATGATTATATAAATCAAAAATCAATAGAAGAAATTACTGTACCTGTAAAAATAAACAATATAAGTAAAATAGATGAAGATAATTATTTAATATATTCAACTATATTAACTGTAGAAGATACAGAAACAGATGCTTATAACTATTATACAGAGGCTCCATTCTGGGGAGATGCTGTTGGTATAACAAATGGTAAAAGAAAAGTATTATCAATATTTAATGTAAAGACTAATGATTTAGACCAAATCACAAATACTTCAATGGACTCAATAGGAGCAACAATAAGTAATGGCAAAATAGCTTATATAGGAAAAACTATAAAAGGAAATATAAAATATACAAATGGAATTTATGAGTATGATATAGATACAGACCTTTCATTGTTAAAAGAGTATTGTACTTCTTGTGATTTCGTATTTAATCTTGCGGGGGTAAACAGACCTAAAGAGCAAGAAGAGTTTATGAAGGGAAACTTTGGTTTTGCTTCAACTCTTCTTGATACT
>CAYPYI010000078.1:0-6319 GCA_964415085.1 uncultured Tissierellaceae bacterium | reverse complement strand
TATATGGAAAAACACTCAGTATCTAGACTTGTAGGAGCTCCTCCAGGATATGTAGGATATGATCAAGGAGGACAACTAACAGAAGCCGTAAGGAGAAAACCATATTCTGTAATATTATTTGATGAGATAGAAAAAGCCCACCCTGATGTATTTAATATATTACTTCAAGTATTAGATGATGGTAGACTTACGGATAATCAAGGTAGATTAGTTGATTTTAAAAATACTGTAATCATTATGACTTCAAATATAGGATCAAACTATATTTTAGAAGGGATAAGATCTGATGGAACAATTGATTCTCTTGCAAAAGATAAGGTAATGGAAGAGATGAGAAGTAAATTTAGACCAGAATTTTTAAATAGAATTGACGAGATTGTAATGTTTAAACCATTACAAAAAGAAGAAATCTACAAAATAATTGACTTAGAAATAGAAGATATTCAAAAAAGATTAGAAGATAGAAGAATAAAAATAGAATTTACTACAGAAGCTAAAGAGTTAGTATTATCTAAGGCGTATTCTGTTCAATATGGAGCAAGACCTGTTAAAAGATTCCTTCAAAAAGAATTAGAGACAATGATAGGTAGAGCTATAATAAAAGGTGATGTTAAAGATAATTCAGTTATAGAAGTAATAGTTAAAGATGACTCCTTATTCATAGAAATAAAATAAATAAAGACAAGACCGGAAGATAAAAAATCTTCCGGTCTTTCTTTAGGGTAATACCAAAAGAAATAAGTTAAGAGAAAACATACTTACTTCTATTCATTAAACTTAAAATAATTATAAATTTAATATAATATATTCTAAGTTTAATGTCCTATGCTAACAGAAAGGGAATTAAAGTAAAACATAGGACATTTGGAATGTGGTAATAGATTAACAATTACCTTTTAACTAACTTGAAGATTACATCGGGGAATAGATGGATGTAACCTCCATTTACAATGTGAATTGTAGTTAAAACAATACTTATATTTCTAAAATTATAGAAAGTAGTAACTAGATATAAATAATATCATATAATTATTTAAAAGTAATAGAATTTGCTTAAGTCCTCAAACATTAACTATACATTAGTAAATAAGATACAAGCTGTAGACTTTAAGTTTACAATATTACAAATATTTCCTTAAAAAGATATAAAAAAGAAAAACAAATAATAATATAGTAAAAAAAGTATTAATCAAAGAAAATATTTGTAAATTTTCAAAATTTGTCTAAGCTAGATGCCTAAAGCAATATAAGAGATTTTAAAAACAAAAAATGAGAAATAATTGTAAAAACATACATATTAAAATCGATTTAATATAGATTAATACATAATAAAAATCCATTTTTTAGAGTAATATCATATATGGAAGGTATTACATCAATAAAAATGGAGGTATGAGATGAATAGATATAAAAAAACTATAGCAAGTAGTATTCTTTTAATAATGTTGTTATCGACAATATTAAGTCCCTTAACAGCAGTAGCTAAAAATATAGAAAATGAATATGAAGCTGGCAATATATTAGAAGAAGAGATAGTTGTTGAGGAAGAAGTTATTGAAGAAGAAGTTATTGAAGAAGAAGTTATTGAAGAAGAAGTTATTGAGGAAGAAATAATAGAAGATGAAATAATAGAGGAAGTTGAAGATACTGATTTAAATGAAGATGAAGAGATAATAGAAGATAAAGAGTTAGATATTGAAACAGAAGATGAACTACTTATTGAAGAAGATGAAGAAAATCAGGTAAAAAAAGAAATTGATAAAGAAATAATATATGTAGATTCAGAAAATGGTAATGATGATAATGATGGTAGTAAAAAAAATCCAATAAAGTCATTAGATAAAGCTCTTACAATTTCAAATGACCACGAGAACTTAACTGAAATATATTTATTAAAAGGTGAGTATGATATAACTAAAGATTATGATAGGAGTCATATAATAAAGAGCACAAGTATAATAGGTGAGAATAAATCTAATACATTTATTAACCTACCAGATGGTTTAGGAGTAGGTGTTTTTGGTGCTAACAATATAATCGATGTTAAAATAAAAAATATAACATTTACAGGAAACTTTGAAGATATGGGTATAATAGATACAAACTTGATTATGAAAAATATATATTTTGATGTGAATTATAATAATGAATTATATAACCCTACTCTTTTAAATGTAGATTCTAGTAATATTAGTCTTAATAATGTTGATAATATAAGCGATATAAATATAATAGAAGATCCAACAGGAAGAAAGACTAGAGTAAATTTAACAGATATGAAATTAGGATATATAGTTTATGATAATTCTAATGAAGAAAAATTTGTAGAAGCAGGAGATATTAGTATAGAAGCTAGTAATATTAATCTAGAAAATATAGAAAACATAAATAATCTTAATATTTCAAATGGAGATAAAGATTCAAAAATAAAGGCAAATGTAAATTTAAATAATTTAGACTTTAAAGGTAGCTATATTGAAGAGGGAGATTTTAAATCAGGAGAAGCAGGGCATATTAATCTAGCTGCTAAAAAATTAAATATTGAAAATATTAATAATATCGGATTTCTAAATGTTAATATAATTGAAGAGGGAAAAGATGAAGTTGCAAATATTAATAATATAAAATTCGGATATGAACTTTATGATGAAGATAACGGATTTATAAGTTATACTGGTGGACATGCTAATATAGATGGATACGGTATGAATATAAAGAATATAAAAAATCTATCAAATTTGGATGTGTATAGTAAATTTGGCCAAACTAATTTAGAAAATATAGAACTAGAATATAATAACCCTTATAACATAGAAGATATAGAAGGAAGTCATGTAAATGTTAATTCAGACTATATAAATTTAAATGGTATGAAAAATGTTGGGAACTTACATTTAAGTACAGAAAACTATGAAAATGAAAATGCTATATTTAAAATAAAAGATGTGACTTTCTCTCCTTCCAGCATATTTAATCATGATGGAAAAGAAATATTGCCAGGAGGATTTCATGCCACAGGTAGTAAAATAATCTTAGAAAATGTAAATCCAGATGAAGAATCAAATATAGGACCTGAATTATATATGCATGGAAAAGATATAGATATTAAAAACTCTACATTTATAAGCACATATATATCGGGAGTAGAGGAAAAATCAGAGCTTAAATTAAATGATGTATCGTTAATTGTACCTACATCAGAGATATATAATACAGATGTTATTGAAGCTTTTGGTATTACTGGATTTGAAAATGCAAATATAAATAATTTTTTAGTAAAAAATAATATAAAAAAATTAGAAATAGATAACTGTATAAATGTAAATATAAATAACATTACAATAGAAGACACTTATAAAAGTAGTATGGATGCAGATGCTCTTATGAATTTATCTGAGATAGAACACTTAAAAGTTAAAAATTTAAATTTTAAAAATAACGTAGTTAATGTAATATTTATGGATAATGTTAACTATGATATAGAGGATGTAAATATTTCTATAGATAAGGATTTTGATAAGATTATTGAATTATTGAATAAGGAAGACTTAGATTATGAAAAATTATTAATCAAATACGGACTAAGAGACTATATGTATAGTTATGAGGAAGATAATGATAGTAAATACAGTTCAATAAGAAATGTGAATGTAAATCTTTCAAATGAGAATGTTGATAGATACTGGTTAAACTTAGAATTAGAAGGTAGACAATTAAACATAGATAGATTTAATTTGAAAAATTCAAGTAATGTAATCAATCAAACATGTTTTCATGCATTTGGATCAGATATAAAAGCTACAAATATGAAATTAGGAGATAAAAATTTAATGACTCCTTTACTTTTAGAAATGGAAGAATCAGAACTAGACTTGACAAATAATACAATAATTAACTATGAAGTAGGTTCTAATGAATTTATAGGAGCAGAATATGAATTACTATATTTTGACAACTTTGATGAAAAGTTAATTAAGATTAATAATAATATATTAGATATAGTTAAATCAAAAGACTTAGAAGATGATTGTGAGTGTTATGAAAATATAATCTTAGATTCACAATTTAATAACAATATATTATTAAACCTAAAAGAAGAAGAGTTAAAAAATAATAGTAAAGATAATATATTTATTGATGACTATAAAGAATTAAACTTTTTAGATGATAATTTTAAATTGAAAAAAGATTCTTTAGCAGTAGATAAAGGTAATAATAGCTTTTTAGATACAGATATTTTCATGAAAGATGTTATAGGAAATAAAAGATTATATAATGGGAAAATTGATATTGGTGCCTATGAATATAATGAAGTTAAGGAAAAACCTGAACAACCTGAAACACCAGAAGAAAATGACAATAACACTGGGAATGGTAGCAGTAATGAAAAACCTCACATAGGTGATACTAATACAGACTTAAATAAGCTAGAGAAAAAAGATCACTTTGCTTATATAAAAGGATATGAAGATAAAACAGTAAGAGCAAATAATGAGATAACTCGTGAAGAAGTAGCAATGGTCTTCTATAGATTACTAGATTCTAACTATAGAAAAACTATAGAAATAAATACAAATGGATTTGATGATATATCTAATAATAGATGGAGTAACAAAGCCGTATCAACTTTGGTTAATGGTGGGATAATAACAGGATACCCTAATAATGAATTTAGACCAAATGCAAATATAACAAGAGCAGAAGTAGCTGCAATAGCTTCAAGATTTGATAATCTAGAAAAAGCGGATAATAGTTTCTTAGATATATCAAAACACTGGGCAGAAGAATATATAAAAAGTGCTTCTAAAAAAGGCTGGGTTAAAGGTTATTTAGATAATACATTTAGACCAGATGAGTATATAACACGTGCTGAATTTGTATCTTTAGTAAACAATGTGCTAGAAAGAAAAGTAAATAAAGAAAATATATTAGATGGAATAGAAATATTTAAAGACTTAGATACTAAAGCTTGGTATTATCAAGATATAGTAGAAGCAACTAACTCCCATAACTACGAAAAGATAAGATTAAATGATGGAAGTGAAGTTTGGACAGAATTAAAATAATTTTTTAAAAAGTAATATATTAATAGAAAAGTGCTATCTCAATTGAATTGAAATAGCACTTTTATTTATATTATTATGAATAAGGCATAGTAATTATGAATGTATTAAATTCATAAATGAAATGGTTACATTAATTATAATATATATATAACTATAAGTCAACTAGCTTAAAACTTGTAAATTAAGCAATTGACTTAAGATTTTAAAATATATATAATGGGGTATAAACGTATTATAGTGATAAAAATAGTATCTATTTGAAAAGGTGAGAAGAATAATGACAGAAGAGATAAAAGTATCTGATATATTAGTAAGTAAAGATATTAGACCATCATACATAAGAATAAGAGTATTAAAAACATTAATAGACGATAAAAATCATTTAAGTATAGATGAAATATACAAAGAATTAATAGATGAAATTCCAACATTATCAAAAACAACAATATATAATAACATTAATTTATTTTTGGAAAATGATTTAGTTAAAAAATTAGATTTTGGAGATGCAGAAACAAGATATGAATCTAAAAGATTAGATCATGGACATTTTTTCTGTGAAAGATGTCATAATATATATGATATACCAGTATTTTTAAATGAAGATTTACCAAAGACTTTAGAAGGTTTTAAAGTAAATCATAAAGATTTAACATACAAGGGCATATGTAAAAATTGCCTTTAAATAAAGTAAGCTATAACTTGAATAAACAAGGAGGTATCTTATGAAAAAGGTTGTATTTTTTGCATTCCAAGGTAAGAAAATGTGCTTTATGCATATTCTTTTAAATGCAATTGATTTGCATGAAAAAAATCACAAGGTAGGTATAGTGATGGAAGGTGAAGCTACTAAATTAATTAAAGAATTAGAAGAAGAAAAAAATCCAGTATACTTAAAAGCTAAAGAAATGGGGTTAATTGATTCCATTTGTAAAGCATGTTCAAATCAAATGGGAGTATTGGAGTATAATGAAACAGTTGGGATTCCAATTAATGGAGAATTACAAGGACATCCACCAATGGAAGAATACATTAAAGATGGATATGAAATAATTACACTTTAAATTAAAAAAAGTAAATAAAAAAGAATCTAGTTTTTACTAGATTCTTTTTTTATGTAAGCCGTACACCTAATATCGACGATTCCATTCCTGACGTTACCCATGCAGTTAGCTCGAGCCAGGCTGCCCTACGGCACACGAAAAGGTTCACTTACCGCTGCTTCCTTCCGGACCTGACGGGGTTCATGAGTT
>CAYPYI010000077.1:0-6372 GCA_964415085.1 uncultured Tissierellaceae bacterium | reverse complement strand
ATTATTTTTTGATAAATTAACATCCCCACATGTTATAATATGATCAAAATATTTTGTTAATCCTAGTCTTTTTAAACATATTTCTACTAGTTCTTTTTCAGATGCTGTCAAAATCATCATTTTTAAATTCTTTTTTTCTAATATATCTAGGTATTCATAAACACAATCCTTAGCTTTAATATCATACTTATATGCATCAAATACAATATCTTTAATATTAATAATTACCTCTTCTATTGTATAATCTAAATTATATTCATCTATTAAATATTTGCTTGATTCCCTTAGAGTCATAGTTTTAATAATCTCTTCTAAACCTTCATTGGCTACGATTTTATTTTTTCTTAAAAATTCACTAGCAAGATTCTCCCATACTCCCATAGAATCTATTAAAGTACCATCTAAATCAAATATTATTCCATCTATATTATCCAAATAATTCATCTGATAACATCCTTAGTTTCTTTGTACTTTCTTTCTTATCTTCAGATCCAAATATATATGACACTACAGCAACCCCATCAGTATTTGTTTTAACAACATCATAAATACTTCTATCGTCAATTCCACCAATAACTAATATTGGAATACTTACATTTTCTTTTATTCTTCTTACTTCATCTAAATCAACCGTAGCTGCCCCTGGCTTTGTTTCAGTTGGAAATACTGGTCCAACTCCTAAATAGTCTGCACCATCTTTTTCTGCCTTTATTGCCTGTTCAACAGTTTGAACAGATACACCTAATATTTTATCATTACCAATTATTCTTCTAGCACGGGCAGCTTCCATATCTTTTTGTCCTACATGCACACCATCTGCTCCAGATTTTACAGCAACTTCCACATTATCATCTATTACAAATGGTATATTGTACTTATTAGCAATTACCTTTAATTTCTTTGCTAAGTATAAATAATCTTCAAAATCAATATTTTTTTCTCTTAATTGTAAAAAAGTTGCTCCAGATTTTAATATTTCTTCACATTCCTCTTCTAAACTTTTATCATTTAAAAAATCTCTCGTTGTAACCACATATAATCTCATATCCTCTTTATTTACTTTCAATTTTACCATCCTTCCTTACATCTTCCTCACTAAGCATATATATATTATCTATTAAGTAATTTCTAAAACTACTAGTTCCTTCATTATTATCTTTTATCTTATTAAATGCTTTCTCACCACTTATACCCATAAGTGCAGTTGCTATAGTAGTGGCTTCCAGTATACTATCTGGATTTGCCCCAATATATCCCCCAATAATAGATGTTAGCATACATCCTGTTCCTGTAATTTTAGGCATAATTTCATGTCCATTGCTAACTATATATGCTTTATCATCTTGTGCAATAATATCAATTTTACCCGTTATAGATATTACTGTCTTTGTTTTTTTACTTAAGCTCTTCGCCATTTCTACAACAATATCAATATTTTCTTCAGTTATTTCATCTTCTTCACTAGCATCTACACCTTTAGTAGTTCCGGAACCTTCTAAAATAGTTTTTATTTCTGATATATTTCCTGTTATTAAGGATAAATCTATTTCATTCATAATCTTTCTAGTAGCATCTGTTCTAAGTTTGGATGCTCCTGCTCCTACTGGATCAAAGATTACAGGTATATTTAATTCATTTGCTTTTTTACCAGCTTTAAGCATTGAATTTATAGTTCGTTCATTCAAAGTACCTATGTTTAGAACTAAGGCATTTGATATTGATACTATATCCTCAACTTCTCCTATGTCATCAGCCATAATAGGTGATGCTCCTGATGCTAGAACAATGTTTGCACAATCATTTACTGTTACGTAGTTAGTAATACAATGTACTAATGGATTTTTTTCTTTAACATTTGGCATAATCTCTTTTATCATTTTTATCCCCCTTATAATATAAAAAAGAGATACGCCAAATAAGCGTATCTCTAAAGATCTAAGATTTCCCTACGTTGGCATTACCCATATCAGGTTAATTGGTCGAACTTACACAAGTTCCTCTCAGCAAGGTTTTCCTAGCTCCCAAATTTATTTAATTACAATATTATTGTATAACATATCTGTTCAATGTCAAACATCATAATTTATATATTCTCTTTATAATTTAAATAAAAGAAAGAATAATTTATAAATAAACTTGTTCCCAAGTATAATAAGCTTTCATCTAATGTAAATTTACTATTATGATGAGGATGTTCCTTTCCATCGATTTCGCCTAAATTACTCAGATAGAAAAATGTTCCTGGAACTTCTTGTAGATAATATGCCATATCTTCCCCACCCATTAAAGGTTCCTTTAACTCGACTATATCTTCTTCATTTAATATTTCTAAAGATGACTTATAAAAATCCTCTGTTACATGAATATCATTAATAAGTGGTGGATATTTAAAGTCATACTCGTATTCATATTCTGCATTATGAGATATAGTTATTCCCTGTACCACTTGTTCTATTCTTTTAGATATATATTCTCTTGTATCATTATTAAAAGTCCTTATAGTTCCTTCTATCTCAACTGTATCCGGTATAATATTTTGATTAATTCCACCATTTATTCTACATAGAGAAATTACAACAGGTTCTGTTGCTTTTATTTCTCTACTCTTAATTTTTTGAATAGCTAAAACTATTTCTGCAGCTATTACTATTGGATCAATTGTAAGTTCTGGATAGGCACCATGACCACCCTTACCTCTTACTTTAATATAAACTCTATCCATTGATGCCATCATCTCATTATATTTAATTCCAATTTTACCTTTAGGAACCTCTTTTGAAAGTTGACCTGCATGTATTCCTATAATTCTATCAACCTTAGGGTTTTCTAAAACACCTTCATCTATCATAGGCTTTGCTCCACCTGGATATTCTTCTCCTGGTTGAAATATAAGTTTTATATTACCTTTAATTTTATCTTTATTTTCATTTAAAATTTTTGCTGCTCCCAATAGCATAGCAGTATGTCCATCATGTCCACAGGCATGCATACACCCATTAGTTGATTGGAATTCTAATCCTGTTTCTTCTTTAATTGGTAAACCATCCATATCTGCTCTAAGTGCGATTGTTTTACCATCTTTCTTTCCTTCTATCATTCCTACAATAGCATTTCCATTAACCATCAAATTATATGGAATCCCCATCTCTTCTAATCTTTTCTTTACATATTCTACAGTATTAGGTAAATTTAAACCTAATTCTGGAATTTTATGCAAATTTCTTCTATCCTTTATAATGTCTTTTTCAATTTTTTTTACTTCATTTATTATGTCCATATGACGCCTCCTAGATAAATTTATTGTAACACCAAACAATATTTTATACAATTCAGACATAAAAAAAGATAGAATTATATTTATATTTCTATCTTTTCATACAATTATCTTTTGTAATCACTTGATATTCCTATCCTTTTAAATGGATTTGTAAAAGGATTTTTTTCAACCTTATTATCTAAATTAATAAGCTTATCTCTAACTCCCATTTTATTTTCTGTTATATCTCTCATACTAAAGAAATAACTTCCTTTAACATTTTTATATTTATCTAAAATATTAATTTGCTTATCTATTTCCCTTGCAACTTGTTCTTTATATATTCCATGCCCTATATAAAGCTCTACACCTGTATTATTTACTTCCTTATTCCACCATCTAACAAGTTCCTCATAATCCGCTAACTTATGACCTGTTTCCCAGTAAATTTGTGGAACAACATAATCTATCCAGCCATTTTTTATCCATGTTCTTGTATCAGCATAGACATGATAATAAGACTGCATACCATTAGTATTTGATCCTGTTTTATCTGATGAATTATTTTTCCATATCCCCATAGGGCTAATTCCAAATTTGATTTCTTTACCGCTTTTCTTAATAACATTTGATACTCTTTTTACCATATCATTTACATCTTCACGTCTCTTATTAGCTATTTGACCATCTAGAGACTCTCCTTCTGGAAGAGGGAAATTACTTGGATAAAAGTAATCATCAAAATGAATACCATCAACATCATAATTATTTATTATCTCTTCTACAGTTTCCTCTATATGAACTTTTACCTCTTCTAATTCTGGATTATAACAAATTGCTTTTTTTCCACCTGGAGCATCATGTATTATTGTATATTCAGGATGATTATAGGCTAAATGATCTTTACTTAATACATTTAAATCATCACCTACTGTTGTTATCCTATATGGATTTAGCCAGGCATGAAAAGTCATTCCTCTTTTATGGGTCTCTTTAATCATAAATTCAAGTGGATCATAACCAGGATCTTTTCCTTGTTCTCCTGTAAGAACATCTGACCAAGGATTTATTTTTGATTTATATAATGCATCTGATTTCGGTCTAACTTGAAGTACTATTTTATTTATTCCTGCTTTTTCTAAGTTATCTAAAACTTTTATAAATTCAGCTTTTTGATTCTCAATTCCTTTAGTTTTTGGATAATCTAAATTATAAACAGTACTTATCCATGCAGCTTTTACTTTTTTTTCGTCTTTTGCCATCACATTTTTAGTTGAAAAAATAGTTATAACCGCTATTATGATTACTAAAGTAAATATTGCCAATCTATTCTTCTTCATATAACTCCTCCTAATTCATTATACTTCTATTATAGAGGATAATTGTATTGAAAGTATTACATATTCATTAAGAATTAATTAATTATAACTACACTTTAAATATTTCTTTAATTGATTTCTCAAATGGCGCTCTTAATATCCCATCTTCTGTTATTATTCCTGTTATTAGTTTGTTCGGGGTAACGTCAAATGCTGGGTTATAAACTTCAATATTGCTAGGACAAGTTCTTTTACCAAATCCAAAGCATATTTCTTCTTTTCCCCTTTCTTCTATTGGAATCATATCTCCTGATTCTAAACTTAAATCAAATGTAGATTTCGGTACAGCAACATAAAATGGTATTTTATGAAAATCTGCTAATACAGCCAAATTATATGTCCCAATTTTATTAGCAATATCTCCGTTAATAGCCGCCCTATCACAACCTACTATTATTACATCTATAAGGCCTTCTTTCATCACAACGGCTGCCATACTGTCAGTAATAACTGTTACATCTATGCCCATTTTATCAAGTTCAAAGGCCGTTAACCTTGATCCTTGAAGAAGTGGTCTTGTTTCATCTGCAAATACTTTTATATTTAATCCTTCTTCCTTAGCTCTATAAATAGGTGCAAGTGCTGTTCCATATTTTGATGTAGCTAAAAATCCTGCATTGCAATGGGTCAATACAGTATAATTATCTTTAAGAATTTCTAAGCCATGATTGCCAATTTTTCTACATACATCTTCTTCTTCTTTTTGTATTAAAATTGCTTCATTTTCTAATATGTTAATTATATCTTTGAAATCTTTATGCTTATTTTTATTAAGGACCTTATCCATTCTATCTAATGCCCAAAAAAGATTTACTGCAGTTGGCCTAGAAGATGCTAAGTATTCTTTATCTTTTATTATATCTTCTAAAAATGCCTCTTTAGAACTTTTTCTTGCTAACTTTGAAGATAATAAATATCCATATGCTGCTGCTATTCCTATAGCTGGAGCTCCTCTAACTTTAAGTTCTTTTATAGCATCGAAGCATGTTTTTATACTATCGATTTCTAAAAACACAACTTCCTCTGGTAATAAAGTCTGATCTAAGAAATATATCTTTTCATCTCGATAAATAATTGGTTTAAATTGGTCCATAATATCCATAATATTACCTCCTATAGATTCTCTAATATAAACATAGTAAATGTACCTTTTGCTATTACCTCCATATTTCCATCTATTACATCTACATCTATTACCGATGTAGTTCTCCCCTTGTGAACAATTTTACTCTTAGCAAAAATTGGTCCTACTAACCCCTCTTTTATATAGTTAATATTTCCTTGCAGAGTTGTTACTTTATGTCCTTTTGAAAGCATAGTAATTCCTGAGCAAATATCACAAAGTGTAAATACCATTCCTCCATGAAGTCCTCCCTTGTAATTAAGTACCTCCATATCAAGTTCCATCTCAAGTTCTACGCCGTCTTCTCTTATATCTATTAATTTAACTCCATCAAATTTTAGCGGCTCTAATACTTTATTTATTTTCTCTTCAATTCTTTTACTTAACATAGTTCTCTCCTTTAATTGTTGTAATATAATTATTCTATCAAACTTTAGTTATTTTATCATTAATTTCAACTTATTTTATATTAAGTTATGTATAAATCAAAATACCCTGAAGTTTTAACTTCAGGGTATTGGAATATTCAAAATTTATTTTTATGCTATAGTTCCTCCAACAGCTTTTATATCTTCTTTATTTTCTACTGCAGCTTTTATAGCAGCTTCTAAAGC
>CAYPYI010000076.1:0-6407 GCA_964415085.1 uncultured Tissierellaceae bacterium | reverse complement strand
TAAAAGATAAAACAGAACATACTTTTAAAAACCTTGTAATTAAAGATAAGGATATGGATATGGATGAAGATAATATATATACAGTGGATGAAGTAGAGGTTCCTAGATATTATAGAAAATCAATAAGTGAGGACGGATTAACAATTACAAACACTTATAACTATACACCTTCTACTGAGGACCCAGAAGATCCAGATGACAGACCATACTATCCAGACAATGAAGAAAAAGTAGAAAAATCTAAAAAGCCTAAAACTGAAGAAAGTAATGAAATAATTAGACCAGGATCAAAAACACCACCTGTAATAGAAGATAATACAGTAGTTTTAGAAAGTAACAAATCTGAAAAACCAAGTAGCGAAAATAATATTTTAAAACAGCCAGTAAATACTGTTAAGGAGCTACTTCCAAGAACAGGAATAGAAGGATTTAATTATATAATGATTTTAGGATTTATTTTACTAGTATTTGGGGTAATAAATCTTAAGAAGGAGGATTAATAAAAAGGTAGGTTTAAACCTACCTTTTTTAACACTATGAATAAGAAAAAATCAATTATAATAATTTTAATCGGACTAGTTTTATTAAACAGTAAAAATATCTATACATTTTTTATGGATAAAAAAATCTCTGAAGTAAATAAGCAATTTGAAGATATTGATAAAGAAGAAATAAGAGAAAACCAAAATAAAGATTATGACTATGATTTTGATATGGTTGAATATATAAAGCCAAATACTGAAATTTTAGATATAAGTGATAAATTAAAAGAATCTATGATAGGAAAGTTAAAAATTGACAGCGTAGATATAGATTTAGTTTTATTTGAAGGAATATCTAATGATAAACTTCTTACAGGAGTTTGTACAATGAAAGAAAACCAAACTTTAGGAGAAGGAAATTATGCAATAGCAGGTCATTATGGGTTTAACAATAAACTATTATACAACTTAAATAAAGTAAATATAGGGGATGAAATTGAAATAACAGATAAAGAAAATATATATATTTATGAGGTTGTAGATAGAGAAATTGTAAATGCAGATAGGCTAGACATGATAGAGGATTCTAGAATTGAAAAGTATGGTCATAATATAGTATCAATTATGAATTGTGATTATGATAATAATAAAAGAACGGGTAAGAGATTATTTGTTATAGGAAAGTTAATAGATATTAAAGAGTATTAAAACAGTAGTATGCCTTTTGTACTACTGTTTTTTTATATCTATAGGTCTAAATTCTACACAAACTAAAGAACCCCCATCAATATTATTATTAATATAAATATTACCACCGTGAATATTAGAAAGTCTGTTAGAGATATATAGGCCCAGCCCAGTGCTACCAGAGTTTTTTCTGGCATCATCACCTCTATAAAACTTTGTAGTAGCATATTTTAAGTCTTTTTCACTAAATCCTATTCCATTATCTTTTATAGTAACATTGACAAGATCAGATTCAATTTTTATCTTTATACTTATCTTATTTCCTTGAGAGTAGTTAGTAGAATTACTTATAATATTATCAAGTATAATGCTAATAACATTAAGGTCATAATAATTTTTACTATTATTTTTTAAATCTAAAATATCAACTTCAAGTGAAAAGTTATTCTCTTCTAATAAATACTTATATTCACTTAATTTTTCAGTAAAAAAATCTTTAATATTAACATATATAGGATTTAATTTATAATCTAAATTTTCAAGTTTAGTTATCATATTAATGTCCATAACCATCTTTAAAGCTCTATCACTATTTCTATTAATTATACTTGCATACTCTGTAATTTTATCTTCAGGAACCATATTAAATGACATAGCTTCTGAATATGTTTTAATAACAGTAAGTGGAGTCTTTAAATCGTGAGCTATATTGGCAAGATTTTCTTTACGTAAATTTTCAATTTCCCACTGGGAGTGTAAAGAAGACTCAAGACTAGATCTCATATTTTCAAAAGCATTAAATAAATCTTTAAACTCATCATTATTATCGTATTCTAGATTGAAGTTTAGCTCTTCATTTTCTATTTTTTGACTAGCTAAAGATAGCTCATCTAAAGGCTTTTTTAATTTGTTTGAAATTTTTCTAGCATAGTATATTGAAAATAAAGTAATAAATATAAAAGGTAAGAATATAAAGAATTTACTCAAATAATTAAATATATTATTTTTATTAACAAAATTTGAACTAAGACTATATAAGATACCTACAGCTGCATAGAACTCATTATTTTCATCAGTTAGAGGAAAAACTTTATAAAAGGTATTACCTTTTAAATAAGTTGTAGTATTAATTACTTTTAAGAAATCCTTATCTTCATTTAAAAAAGAAGTATCATCACTTGCATAAAACAGATTACCATATTTATCAAAAACTTGATATTCAACAAATGGACTAGGAACCAACTTATCTATTTTATCCTTATTATTTTTGTCTAGAACATTAATTTTTGTAATAGACTCTACTATATCAGGTACTTGCTTTTCATAGTAATTAGCAGGTAAAAATAAATTATTAACTAAATAAACCCAAATAGTAATACATAATAAAGTAAGCATAAGACTAAATGCGAGTGTTTTAATAAATGAAATTATAAACATAGACTTAAAATTTTTACTCTTCATATTATTCCTCCCACTTATAGCCAATTCCCCAAACGGTTTTAATGTAGTTTATTGAATCATCAACTTCGTGAAACTTTCCTCTTATTTTTTTAATATGTTCAGTTATAGTAGATATATCGGACTGGCCATCATATCCCCAAATCTTTTCGTAAATAAGTTCTTTAGAAAAAACCTGACCAGGGTTTAAACTTAACAGTTCAACAATCTCAAATTCAGTTTTAGTAAGAGGTATAACCTTATCATAAAAACTTATCTTATATCCTTTAAGATCAATGTAAAGATTACCATAATTTAAAACATTTGAAGGTGCTATATCACGACTTTCACGTCTTAAATGAGCCTTAATCCTAAATATAAGCTCTTTTAGACTAAAGGGCTTAGTTAAATAGTCATCTCCTCCTAAAGCTAAACCTTTTATAATATCCATTTCTTCATCTTTAGCAGATAAAAAAATTATAGGGCAATTTACATTATCTCTTATAGCTTTAATAACATCATATCCATCTATATCTGGCATCATAATATCTAATAAAATTAAATCTGGATTATTTTTAGAAAGCTGGATAGCTTCAAACCCATTATAAGCTTTTAGAGTATTATAATTATTTAAAGTTAAAGCATCAGATATAATATTAACCAAATCTTTTTCATCATCTACAATCAATATTGTTTTCATATTGCCCTCCTAATAATTATTTATAAATAATAAGTGAAATTATATAAAGAATATAAATATGAGCTGGGTAAAATATATAGAATAGTTTTTTCATAGATTTACCCTTTTCTCCATTATATTTAATAAAGATTAAAGATGCAAAAGCTCCCATCCATTCATAGTAGTCAGTAAACATTAGCTTAAGACTAATAGGCTCTATATACATAATAGGAATAATAATCATCCATGCTAAAATAAATAAAGAATAAAAAATAGCCTGTAACTTTCTTTTATCTCTAAATATATATAATATTATACCTGATAATACTACAAATATACCACCTTCAGCAACAAATACAGAAGGAACTAAACTTGTAAATATAATATATAAGATATTTTTCAAGTTAATTGCTAGAGGTGATATACGGATAAAGGTGAAAAACATATAACTTAATATTGTAGTAGAAAATATAATTAATAATCCCTTTAAATATTTCTTTTCTTTTATAAAATCAATACCTATAAATATAATAATAAGTAAAGAAAAAGTTTGTAATACACCATTTTGTGGGAAAAATCCATCGCCTCTTATAAGATTTGGTGAAAAAGAAATAAGATATTTAACAAAGCTCATAATAACCCCTAATATATATATTCTAAAAAAGTATTTTCTTTTATTAGAAGTATGAGAGTAACCTTCAATCATAGTAAATAAAAATAATCCGCCAGAAATCCTACCAAGCCAAGAAAACCAAACGGGTATATTACCTGTAAATTCAAAAATATAATAAATATGATCAAGTAACATTAAGACTAAAGCCATAATTTTTAAATCGAAAGATGTAAATCCTTTTTGTAATTTTTTTGTATTCATAATAATCCTCCTTTTATTTATATTAATAATATGACTAAATTATAAAGATTTTATAAAGAATTAATAAATAAAGAAAAATATCAATAAATAAAATAATTATGATATTATTAATATATTAATAATTAGGAGGGGTTAGCTTGTTAGATATATTACTTTTTATATTGTTTACTTTAATTTGCTTTATGAATATATTTAAATTAAATAAAATTAAGCTTAGAGTCTATATTTCAAAGTTAGAAAAAGTTATTTTAGTTTTAACTTTTTTTATACTAATATTTATAGCCTATGTAACTAGAAATGACTTTATGTCATATATAATAGCTATATTTGGTTCGCTTTTTTTCATAAGTGGAGTTGTGGTAAAAGGAGTGGGAGAAGACAGTTTTTATTTTACAGTTGGAAGAGGATTGTTAGTTATTCCTATAAAGTTTTCAGAGGTAAAAGATATATACATAAAAGAAAAAAAGAATAAAGACTATTTTGAACTAAGAGTAAAAAGTAGCAGAGGTATATCTTATGAAAGATTTAGAAATGAAGATAGAGAAAAAATAGAAAAGGTAATAGAAAAAATAAAGCTTCTAGGTAATTAATAATTTACTTAGAAGTTTTTTATTGACTCTAACATTGTGTTAGGTGTTATTATAAAAATAACTTAAGTTAAGTACATGTACGGAGGGATAGAATGTTAAAAATAGGAGATTTTTCTAGATTGAGTATGATAAGCGTTAGAATGTTAAGATACTTTGATGAAAAAGATTTATTAAAACCTGAAAGAGTCGATGAAATAACTGGATATAGGTATTATGAGGAGCATCAATTGGTAGATGCTTGTAATATAAAATATCTTCAGAATATTGGATTTGGCACAAAGGATATAAAAAACATATTAAAAGAAGATGATAAAGAAAATTTATCTAAACTTTTAGATACTCAAAAGGATGTAATATTAAAAGAATATAATAAATCATTAGATCAGCTCAAACTACTTGAATACTCCTTATTAAAAATAAAAAAGGAGTCGGATATAATGGAGTACAATATAATCGAAAAAACTTTTCCAAGTTTAAAAGTGATATCTTTAAGAGATACTATATCGTCATATGAAGAAGAAGGATCTCTTTGGAGGGAAATATCAGAATACATGATTAAAAATAAAGTGGAACTAGATAATCCATGTTATTCTAGAGCAATATTTCATGATGCTGAATATAAGGAAGAAGATGTTGATGTAGAAGTTCAATTAGCAGTTGTAGGGGACTATTCAAATCAGGATAGAGTTTTGGTAAAAGAAACCGAAGAAAAATTAATTTGCAGTATAACATTTACAGGAGGATATGAGAAATTAGATATTGTAAACCAAATGATTGCAAACTATATACTATCAAATAACTATAAGCTAGATGGACCAATGTTTAATATCTATCATGTAAGTCCAGCACAAGAAAAGGATCCAAATAAATGGGTAACAGAATCATGTTTTCCTATAAAAAAATAGATATAACCTATCATAAAACCTACTATCTTTAAAAAGATGGTAGGTATATATATATTTAGAATAATAAATTATATTATGATACAATGAAGTTGTAAATTAAGAAAATAAAATTTGGAGGCGTATTATGAAAAAGAGGATAATTCTTATTCTTAGTATTTTAATAGTTTCAGTACTAGTAACAGGTTGTATTGTAAAAAATGAAAGTAAAGCAAGTTATAGTATAAAAGAAGGACAATCCATACATGATACATACTACTATGAAGTTAAAGAGAATTTTGACGGAATGAGCTTGAAAATTGAAATTGAACTTACAAAAGGAGAAGTAGAGTTCGAACTTATAGATCCAGAAGGTAATGTTAGGTGGACAGAAATAGTAAACTCTGAAGAGGAATTTATTGAAATTAAAGAGTTTGAAAAGTTAGTAGGAGACTGGAACTTATATTTCGAAAGTATAGATAATAAAGCTGAA
This sequence comes from uncultured Tissierellaceae bacterium, assembly GCA_964415085.1. Taxonomy (GTDB): domain Bacteria; phylum Bacillota; class Clostridia; order Tissierellales; family Tissierellaceae; genus CAYPYI01. The sequence continues at coordinate 284 of CAYPYI010000076.1, read as the reverse complement.
GGAAAATTAAGGCTAAAATTTAATGAAATATAAAAGTTGGAAAACATACTGTCTTTAACAAAAAAGGTGGAGATTAGATGAAAGATAAGGTAAAAGCAATAATTTTAATTTTAATGTTCGGATTAATCCTAACGTCTTGTAGCAATAATAAAAATAAAGAAAAGTTAAGCGAAAAAGAGAATATATTACTTGAAAATGTAAAAGATGCAGACTATGGTTCAGTAGGACCAAAGTTAGTATTTGCAAATGATACATATGTTGCTGTATTACATCCAGAGGGATTA
>CAYPYI010000075.1:0-6416 GCA_964415085.1 uncultured Tissierellaceae bacterium | reverse complement strand
AATATTTCTTGTTATTGATATACATATAAACCTCCTTAAAATTTAAAAACCTAGCTATTAGCTAGGTTCTACTAAATTCCTTTTGTATAAAGTATTATTCCAATTATAAATAATATTATTCCAATACCTCTTGATGCTACTGTGAATCCAACTGTTGGTTCTGTTTACTTATGTTTTGAGCCTCCACCTATTAACCATAAAATTTTTGGTGAAAGTAAAAGTAGAATCCCTATTATAAAAATAACCAATGATATTTTCATATATTTATCCCCCTTAAGATAAGTATTAATTTATACTATTAAATTACTTATACCCCTGGTATCTTCATTTTAGCACAAATACCCTGTATAATCATTTTTATATAATAAAAATAAAAAAGACCCTAAGGTCTTTTTATCTAAATAGTAGTCCATCCACCATCAATTTGTAGTAATTGTCCTGTAGTAAAACTTGAAGCATCTGATGCAAAATAAATTAATGCTCCATCTAGTTCTCCTGGCTTTCCTACTCTTCCCATAGGACAATAAGCTTTTAATATTTGTTGGAACTCTGGAGTGCTAACAGCTTTTTCCGTCATTTCACTTTCAAAATATGATGGTCCTATTGCATTTACAGTTATATCATATTTTGCCCATTCTGCTGCAAGTGACTTAGTAAGCATTAGAATTCCACCTTTAGTTGTTGCATATGATGTTACTGAAAATGGTGCCATAGCTACTGTAGAGTGTATAGAGCCTAAGTTTATTATTCTTCCACCTCTACCCTGTTCTTTCATTACATTACCTACTTCACGTGATAAGAAATATACTGAATTTAAATTTATATCCATTATATTTAGCCATTCTTCATTTGGCATATCAAGTGATGGTGTTCCATAAGCTATTCCAGCATTATTTACTAAAATATCTATAGAACCAAAATGATTCTTTACATTTTCTACCATACCCTTTATATTATCAAAGTCTGTAAGATCACATTTTTGTGTAAATACATCATATCCTTTTTCTTCTAGTTCTTTTTTTACAAGTTCTAACTTTTCTTCTCTTCTAGCTACTAATGCTATTTTAGCTCCTTGGCTTGCTAAAGCATTTGCAAATTGTACTCCTAAACCTGATGAACCTCCTGTTATAAGAGCTACTTTTCCTGTAAGATCAAAATAATTTTTCATATTTCCTCCTTATAAAAGTAAAAGTGATTGTCTTATAATTTAAATACCCTCAAAATTAAGTAATAATCTAATTATTACTCAATTTAATCTTATTAAGTAAATACAGCAAATAGTGTTAATTTTATAATAAATATATTTATTACTAAATTAAATAACATAATTTGTAATAGTACTCTATATGTTTATAATATATCTTAATATGAGTTATTATCAATACCTTCTTATCCTATCTTTATCATATCTATAATCTTTTTTAAATTACTTTTCTTCATTTTATTCCATTATTAAGGTATCCTTATAATGAATATATAAATTATATAAGATATGAAAAATAAAAATCATCTTAAAATATTGATCACGCTGGGTATTAGGATCAAAATGCTTAATAAAAGAGAAAAAATAAGTGAGTAATTATTAGAAAAATTAGTAGAGTAATCAAAATTAAAAGATAGTTATATTTTTTTATTTAGCTTTATAATTAAACTTAATATTGTTTTTATGGTAATTTAATTATACTCAAAACAGGTCAAAGAGCTTTTGATCTGTGACCTGTTTATTTATAGGATTTTCGTTTTAAAATAGTTCTTTATATTTTTGTATATTAATAATCCATAGTTCTAACTAAAATACTCAAATATTTATAATTTAAGTTTAACACAATATATAGTTTCTATGCTAAAATTTCATTTTACTTGTGTTTTATCAATGTTAATCTAATAATATATTGGCAGTTTTATTTATTAAAATAGAACCTAAGGGAGCAGTTATAAGTATGGATAAAACAGATATAGAAAGAATTATTTCTCCACCTGTTACTCCACTTGATAAAGGTAAAGCTCCTATGGCAGCTTGAACTGTTGCCTTTGGAATATAGGCTATTATACAAAACATCTTCTCCCTTAAATTTAGATCTGTTCCTAAAAGGCATAAGTAGACTCCTAAAGACCTCCCAATCAAACCTGTAAATATTAACAGAGTTCCTAGTCCTAGGTTTCCACTTAAAGAACTAATATCAACTGATGCTCCTATTAAAACAAATAACAGGATTTGACCCAAGGTCCATATATTATTAAAAGCTCTACTTAAATCTCGACCCAGATCTTTATCTTTATTAGCTATATAAAACCCTATTACCATTACCCCAATTAAACTGGCTACTGAAATTTTCTTTTCTAAGTATGTAAATAAAATCGAAATTGCAAATATTACAAGTACCTTTTCATTTATATTAAGTTTAAAAAAATTAAATATTCTATATAAAATACTACCTATTAAAAGACCTATAGCAAGTCCCAGTACTATTGATATTGGTATATTAAAAATTTCTTTTAACACATTGACACTAGAATTTTTATAAAGGACCATAAAAGAAGTAAACATACTTATAGCAAAAACATCATCCATACTTGCCGCTGATAAGATCATAGTCGGTATGTTTTTATCTTTACCTAAACCCTTTTCTATTAGATCAATCATTGCTGGAACTACAACAGCTGGTGATACTGCCGCCAATATAAATCCTAAAATAAGCCCTTGTATAAAGGTAAATCCTAACAGTTTTATAGATCCTAATCCTATTATTAGCCCTTCTATTAGACCAGGCAAGAATGATAGCATTAAGGCTGGTCTACCTATTTCTTTCAAACCCTTTTTATCTACACCTAATCCCGCCCTAAGTAAAATTATTATAAGACTCATCAGCCTAAGATCATTTGAAATGCTAATAATACTTAGATCTAATAGATTCAAACAAGATGGTCCTATTAAAATACCAACCAGTAACATACCAAGTAGTCCTGGGATCTTAAACTTCTCAGATATCTTAAGTCCAATAAGACCAAAAACTATTATAAGAGCAAAACTTTCTTTCATATTTATTTCTCCTTTCAAAAATAAAAAAACCCCTACAAAGATATATCTTTGTAGGAGTCATTAGCCTAGGGCAGTTTTGGTGAACTCCATCACCATTTATCATACTTATCATATCATAAAATATCTATTTTTCAATGGTTATTCATCTAAATAATTTATAAGCAACTTTAATATCACTACCATTTTAAGTAGATTTAAAATCTCTTAATTAAAACATTTTAGTACTACTTTACTAAAATAATATTAAATATAAATAAACAAATAATTAGATTATATTAAATCCTGTTTTTAATTATAAATTATTTTGCTGCAATATCTTAATTATCAATATAAATTTAATTTATAAAAATATCATAAGCTAATAAAATAACTTATAATATCTTATTTTCTATTTATTTTTCTTCATAAAATATAATAAAATCACAACTCCTATAGTAAGTCCCAATCCTCCTATAATTAATTTATTAGAATTTTTCTTATAATTAACTTCTTCAACTAAATCATTTTCTAAATTTACTTCCTCTTCTATAATTTTTTCTTCTGCCTCCTCAAGTTTAGTATAAAATTCTAGTTCTTTATCAGTTAAAAATTCATAACTATTACCTGATTTTACTAAACTATAACCTAAGGAAGAATCTTCATTTTCTTTTAATATCATATAGGTTGGATATCTTGCTAAAACGTCAATTTGTGGAAAACTTTCTCCATTAATATCATAAAACTGATCTAAGAATTCTCTATCACTTGTATACTCATTATAAATATTATAAGCTTCTTCCTGTTGTCCATAGTCTGCATAAAGAAAATCATGAATAATAATGTAATACATATCATCATTTAATCTATATATTTCTTTAGGAATTCTAACATTAGTGTTTATAAAATTACTCCAATCATATTCCAACTCTTGAAAATCGTATTTTTTATCTCTAATTGGTGATTTTAAGCTAACCTCCTTACCAAAAATATCAAATGTTCTTTGATTAGCCAATGTTACATCCATTTTATCGTGTTCATCTGAATCAGTTTCAAAGTTAGTCTCATTGAATTTACTTAAGGCTAAAAAGGAATCATAGTCATCATAATTTTCATCATAATTTATTATTCCATATGTTTTATTTATAAAGGCCTGTAGTTTATCTAATTTTTCTCCCTTAAAACTTTCTGTAACTCTTTCTAGGTTACTTGGTTTTATTACAGAAGTAAATGATAATTTATCTAACACAGCTCTAGGGTGATTGAATAATTCATTAGCTAGTACAATAGAGCCAGCTCCACCACTTCCAACGTCTAATATCTGATTATTTGAATCATCAATGGCTTTATTCCTAATTTCTATAAATTCTTCCAGTTGTATATCTTTTGTTTCTCCAGCCTGGCTTAAAATTACTGAGTTAGAATTCTCATCTGACTTATATTCATATACTTTTTCTAAGTCCATTTTTCCATGATTTAATTTATATAATTCCATTTTCTCAATCCCATCAAAACCTGCCAATCCATAACTACGATTATACTTGTAAAAATATCTTGAATCTAAATCTACGAACCCATAAATCATAGACTCCCTAAGATTAGTATAAGGAAGTTCAAAACTTAAGACTTTTTCAACACTTTCTCCTTGTAGTGAATATATATCTATAGCTCTATCTCCTTCATATCCTCCATAGATTGTCAACATTTCCACTTGTCCATCTTCATCTAGATCTATAAATCCAACTGATGCTAAATAATTTAGTTGCTCCATAGAATAAATTGGATCAACATTATCTTCAATATATCCACCCTCATATTGATATCCATCTCCATACTGATCAATTAAATCATTTAATTTTATTAAATAGGCCATTGGAACCTCATTAGAACTTGCAAAGCTTATAAAAGTACCACTCAATAACAGAAAAACTCCAAACAAAGCTAAAATTTTCTTATTCAAATCTAGTCCTCCTATTCTAATTTTATATATTTTTATTTTTTAGTTCTACATATTTCGCCAACTAAATTGCTAATTAAAAATATATTAATTCAGATTCTTGAGATTCTAAGGTCTATATACTTATAGATAAGTAGTTTAAACTTACTATATTCACCTTACTATGTTTAAAATTAAACTATAAGTTCCTTCCCTCCTCTTTTACACTAAGTTTAAGAATCTCTATTTTTAGATATTAAAATATAATTTTTTAAAACACTTAATACATTAACACATATATTAACCACCTTATAAGATCTTATATTTCCAGCATAATTTATAAATATAAAAATAGCTATATTTACAAAATTATTCCTATTGGGTTTATTTTATGATGTTATATACTTTTATACCCTTAGTTATTCTTTCTATTAAAGCTATTTCAAATGTATAATTTTCTAACTATTTTTAACTAAATTCGATTTAGTCTTACTTCTTTATAGTCTATTTCCTGCATGCTGTCCATATTGTCTATATACCAGTTACCAAATACATATTTGATCTATAGATCATAATAAAGCTTACTAGCTAATATATTTCCATGTTTTCTAATAAATTCTTTTACTCACTCTAATTTTATTTATCCCCTATAGTTAATACAAAAATATGTCCATGTTTATCCTGACGCACATTTTATACATGTCTATCCTTCTTTTATTTATGTCCACAAAGTTTTTTGCTATTACTTCTTCTCTTCATTTTATGCCATTATTAAGATATACTTATAATAAATATATAAATTTTATAGGAGATGAGAATATGAAAAAATTTAAAAAGAGTTTTTTACTTGCAGTAACTTCTTCAATCATCATTTCTTCTAGTGCATTTGCTAGTAATGTTTCATTTGATGATGTTAGGATGGATCAGTGGTTTCATGAACCTATTGTAGAATTAGTAAAAAGAGGTGGAGTAGCAGGTTATCAAGATGGGACATTCAAGCCAAATGGAACAATAACCAGAGCAGAGTTTTTAAAGATGGCGTATTCAAGTGCAACAGAGAAAGAATACAAAGCAGAAAAAGGACATCATTGGGCTAGTGGTGTACACAAAGCGGCTATGGATAAGGGAATAATAGATAATACCTTCCCAGCAACAAGTGACTATCTAAACAAGCCAATCACAAGAGAAGAGATGACAACAATAATAGTAAACATAAGTGAGATAATAAAAGGAGAACCAAAGGTAGATACAAGTAATACAGCAAGTAAGATAGCAGACTTAGGAAAAGTAAGTCCAGAAAGGAAAGCCGATGTACTACAAGCCTACCAAAAAGGGTTATTAGCGGGAAAAGGAAATGGTTTTGAGCCACAAGGAAAGACAACGCGTGGAGAGGCAGCCATGGTAATCATGAGAATCCTAGACAATGACTTTAGGGTAGACCCAGAGAAGGTAGTAGAGGCACCA
>CAYPYI010000074.1:0-6541 GCA_964415085.1 uncultured Tissierellaceae bacterium | reverse complement strand
AATAATTATTATTGTCATTATAATTCCAAATATAAGCTTTATCAAATTATCCTTTTTTTCATTCATGTTTATCTTTCCTGTAATACTTTAATTTTATTTAAAATTATCTGCTTGGGCATTAAAAAGTTTCTTATATATACTATCTTTTTTCATAAGGTTATCATGTGTATCAAAGTCTTTTATTTTTCCTTCATCTAATAATAATATCTTATCACAAAATTTAGATGAACTCATTCTATGTGAAATATATATGGCTGTTTTCTCTTTTACTAGTTCATTAAAATTTTCATATATTTCACTTTCACTAATAGGATCTAAGGCTGCTGTTGGTTCATCTAGTATAATTAATTTTGCATCCTTATATAAAGCCCTGGCTATTGCTATTTTTTGTTTTTCTCCACCTGATAAGTCTACTGCATCTTCATAGATACTTTTGTCTAAATAGCTATCAGACTTTTTCTCTAACTTATCTATTACATTATCTAAACCTACCTTTTTTAAAACATCTTCAACTGTTTTAGTGCTTTTCCTATCTGTTGTTATGTTTTCATTTATTGTAAATGGGAATAACTTATAATCCTGAAAAACTACTGCTATATTATCTATATAAGAATCATAATTATATTTTCTAATATCAAGTCCATTTAGAAGAATCTCTCCTTCATCTGGTTTGAAAAATGCACATAAAAGTTTTATTATTGTTGTTTTACCTGCATTATTAATACCTACTATGGATATTTTCTCACCTTTATTTATTTTAAATGAAATATTATCTAAAATTTTCCTATCTGATTTTGGATAAGTAAAAGTAACATTTTTAAATTCAATACTTTCAAAATCCTTCACTTTAATATCTCCAAATATATCTTCATTTTCTTTAAGTTTCATAAACTCATCAAATGGTTGTAGGTAATTTGCCACATGTTTTATTTCTGTTACTGAATTTGTAAGTTCTGAAAAAGAATTAAAAAACTTTTCAGTACTATTTATATACATAATGAAATTTGAAATACCTATTTGACTTCCATATGTATTTGTAAAAACTCTAAGGGATATATAACCATATGATATAAAAGTTAATAAATATCCTATTAAACTTTGTAGTATACGTGCTTTTCCCTCTAGGATATATAGTGAATTTAACCAGTCAGTAGTCTCATAAGTTAAGTTTTCAATAGTTTGAGACATCATATTAGACATATTATATATTCTGAAATCTTTTTGATTTCTATCTGATAATATTTCATCTAAATAATAGTTATACTTTCTATTAATTGGTATTACTTCTTGAGTGTAATCAAAGATCTTTGCCTTTGTTACTTTATTTAATTTATAAGATATATATACAAAAAATATAACAACTAATATATATATTTTACTTAAATTTAGAAGTATTCCTCCTACTCCTAGTATTATAAAGATTTGAACTAACATTATTTCTAAATAGTTAAATAATGAATATAAAGCACCATAATCATTAACTGCATATAAAGCTCTTTCTCTTAAATCTAAAATATGTGGATCTTCAAGATTCATATATTCTAATTTTAAAGATTTTCTTGAAAATTCATAAATTATCTCTTTATTAAGTAACTCAGAATAAATATCTATTTTACCTTTTAATAATTTACTAAGATATAAAACTATGTATTTTGATATAGAAATTATTAAAATTATTTTTACTATTTTACTCATATTAATATCTTTAATTAATAAATCTAGCATAATTTTTGGGATGAATATATTAATTAGTATATTTGCTGCATCAAGTATGGTTTTAAATATAATTAAGAAGAAATAAATTGGCCTTATTTTATATATTAATTTAGTGAAATCTTTTATTACTCTAAGATTTTTCATTTATTTCTCCTCCTTATAGTACTTACCCTGAGTATCATACATTTTTTTATAAAAGCCATCTAGTTTTATTAGCTCCTCATGAGTACCTGTTTCTAAAACTTTACCATCATTAAGTAACATTATCTCATCACAAAACTTTGTGCTTGCCAGTCTATGAGAAATAAAAAGAGTTGTTCTTTTATCCATAAGACTTTCAAATTCTTTATATATCTTCTCTTCAGCTAATGCATCTAAGCTTGCTGTTGGTTCATCTAGAATAAGCATAGATGTGTTATCTTTATATAAGGATCTTGCCATTATAAGCTTTTGATTTTCTCCTCCTGATAAAGTTATTCCATCTTCATCTATTACTTTATATATGGAGGTATTTATTCCCTTTGGAAGCGAGTTTATTTTTTCATATAAGCCAACTTTTTTAAGAGACTGTATTACTTTTTCATCATCTATATTCTCAAGACTTGCACTAACATTTTCTTTTACACTATAGGCTAGTGGATTTATATCTTGAAAAACTACAGAAAATATTTTAAATTTTGACTCTTGAGATAATTCTTTTGAATTTATTCCGTTATAATAAATGTTCCCACTATCTGGATTATAAAGACCTGTAATAAGTTTTACTAAGGTAGTTTTACCTGCACCATTTAATCCTACTAATGCTAAAGATTTTCCTTTTTCAATTTTAAAACTTAAATTATCAAGTACCTTTTTATTCCCACCTGGATATTTAAAAGTTACATTTTCAAATTCGAGTTCAATTGCTTGACCTTTAAAATCTATATCTTTTCCACCTTGAGTTATTAAGTCTGAATCTAAAAAATTAAATGTTTGGCTAGTATAAAGTAAGTTTTCACGTACATTGGATAAGTCTAAAAAGATTTGTCTAAGTAGATTTGTTAGTATTGTTACTGTAGTTAAGTATTTTATAAATTCTGATAAGTTTATTTTTACCCCCACAAGGTTTATAAGTATATACAAGCTAATTGCATCAGCTATAACTATAAAAAATGTCTGAATAAAAAAATATGTCTTTTCTTTTTTAAATATATCTTCTAATAATTCTTTATATCTATTAACCTCATTATAAAAATAAGATTTAAATTTATCTTTCATAGAGTAAATTCTCATATCTTTTCCAAATTTAAAATCAGAAGCTGTCATAGCATAATAACTTGATTTTCTACTAATATTATTTCTTTGTATTCTTTTAGAAAATTTGTATTCATTAACTATATTTGTTATTTTAAACTCCATAAATACATTTATTACTAAAATTATTATAATAAGAAATGATGATTTAGCTAAAATTACAGAAAGTATTATAGCTGTAAATATATTCTGTGCCAAAGTCACTCCTTTATGATATACACCTTCTATACCTCTATTATTGTTAGCTACCCCTTCAAATGATAGTGATATTTCATCCATCATTTTAGGATCTTCATAGTATTTAAAGTCCATAGTTATAATCTTTTTTACTATATCTGTAAACACAAGACTTCTTAGAAGATTATATTTTACATAAGTAGTTGCATAAGTTAGTTTATCTATTACTGTTAGTATAAAGCTTATAATACAATATAAAGATATAAGTTTTAATATCTCTATAAATTCAAGTCTCATATTAATTATATTTTCTGATATTTTAGTTATTATATATATAGATAGTATTGGTAATAATCCACCAGAAACCATGTTTAGAAAAGTATAAAAAACTAACTTTTTATCTTTAAATACTGGGATGTAACTTCTTTTAAGTGTTTTAAAAGTATTCATTTAATCATCTCCTAAGTCTTTAAATATTTCTGATAATTCTATAAATTTATCTTTGTTTATACTATAAAATATTTTTCTACCCTCCGTTCTTATTTTAATTAATTCATTGTTTAATAAAATTTGTATATGGTGTGATACTGTTGGGGATGTAAGATTTAATTTATCTGATAGTTCCTTTAAATAATATTCTCTATCCATTAAATTTAATAATATCTCAAGTCTAGTCTTATCTCCTAAAGATATTAATACTTCTTTTAGTCTTTCTTTTTTATGATCATTTAATTTTGTATTTTCTAATAGGTATTTGAAAAAAATTCCTTCTCTTATTACAGGCTTAATATGATTTATTGGTGATAAAAATAAAGACATCCCCCTATATTCTATTAATGAGATATAATAAAGCATTTCACTATCTTCACCTTTTTTATCATCTATATTTATTCTTTTAGCAAATGATAACTCCTTAAAGTTTTCTGGGTATTTACCATTAATTTTTAAGTTTTCTAAACTATTTAATACATATTTTTCAACAGATTTATAACTATTTGTATATATATTACTAGCAAAGCTAATTACTTCTAAATAATCAAAAAATATATTATCAATATCTTCAAAAAATTCAATGAGTAAAAATTTATCTTCACTATCCATTTCTACAGTTTTTATAAATGGAAGTATATCTAGTATAGCTAAGTCTTTATCTATTAATAAATCTACTTTTTTTACTAAATCTTCTGAAGAATATTCTGTTTCTAAATCTGAGTTTAAAATAAGACTTAGAAGACTAGATTTTTTAAATTCATAAATATCTAGTTCATTTACATCTTCTATATTAGTATTTAAAAGTATCTTACTAAGAAAAGATAGTTGATCTTCACCTATTTTCATTTTATAAAATTTATTTATATTTTTATTTTCTTTAACCTTTTCTAAAAATAAACTAATAATCTTCTTTCTAAACTGAAAATAATCCTTATATCTTTCATTTGTATCTAATTTAGAAAAATCATACTTTTTAAGATTTTCAATAGATACAAATTCATCTTCATTATAATCAGGATCTATAATAGCTGAGAACATTAATGATATTTCTTTTATAATTATTGGATTTTCACACACTTTAAGTTTCATATAAACACCTCTTTTTATATATAATAATACATACTTAGATTAAAATCAATATCTATATTAGATATATATCTAATATAGATTATAAAAAAAACCTCAAAATCTTTAATTAGATTTTGAGGTCTACTTATTTTTATTAAATGGACTACATCATTCCTCCCATGCCGCCCATTCCACCCATGCCGCCCATAGCAGCCATTGGATCTTCTTCTTTTTTAGCATCTACTATTGCACTTTCAGTTGTTAATATCATTGAAGCTACACTTGCTGCATTTTGTAAAGCAGATCTTGTTACTTTAGTTGGATCTACTATACCTGCTTTAATCATATCAACGAATTCACCTTTAAATGCATCATATCCTATTCCTGTTTCTTTTTCTTTAATTTTTTCAGCTATTACTGCACCTTCAAGTCCAGCATTTGAAGCTATTTGTCTTACAGGTTCTTCTAAAGCTCTAACTATAATGTTAACACCTGTTCTTTCATCGCCTTCAGTAGTATCTAAAAGCTTCTCAACTTCTTTTATAGAGTCAAGTAATACTGTTCCTCCACCTGGTACGATTCCTTCTTCTACAGCTGCTCTTGTAGCTGCTAAAGCATCTTCTATTCTTGATTTAGTTTCTTTAAGTTCAGTTTCTGTTGCAGCTCCTACTTGAATTACCGCTACTCCACCTGCAAGTTTAGCAAGTCTTTCTTGTAATTTTTCTGCATCAAATTCTGAATCAGAGTTTTTAATTTGAGATTTTAATTGATTTACTCTTTCTTCAATTCTTCCTTGATCTCCGCTACCATCTACTATTACAGTATTATCTTTATCTACTTTAACTTTTGTAGCTGATCCTAACATATCTACAGTAGCATCTTTAACTTCTTGTCCTAAGTCATCAAGTATTGGAGTTGCTCCTGTTAATATAGCTATATCTTCTAATATATCTTTTCTTCTATCTCCGAATCCTGGAGTTTTAACTGCTACACAGTTGAATGTTCCTCTTAATTTATTAACTACTAATGTAGCTAGTGCTTCTCCTTCTATTTCATCTGCTACTATTAATAAAGGTCTTCCTTGTTCTACTATAGCTTCTAATATTGGTAATATTTCTTGAATATTACTAATTTTCTTATCAGTTAATAAAATATAAGGATTATCAAGTTCTGCTACCATAGCTTCAGTATCAGTTACCATGTATGGTGATACATATCCTCTTTCAAATTGCATTCCTTCTACAACATCTAAAGTAGTTCCCATTGATTTAGATTCCTCAACAGTAATTACTCCGTCATTTCCTACTCTATCCATTGCTTCAGCTATTAATCTACCTATTTCTAAGTCTCCTGCTGAAATTGAAGCAACTTGTGTTATGTCTTCTTTTGTTTCTACATCTTTTGAGAAGTTTTTAATTTCTTCTACAGCTTTATCTACAGCTTTATTAAGTCCTGATTTTAATATTATTGGGTTTGCTCCTGCTGCAACATTTTTAAGTCCTTCTCTTATTATTGCTTGTGCAAGTAATGTAGCAGTTGTTGTTCCATCTCCTGCAACATCTTGAGTTTTAGTTGCTACTTCTTTTACAAGTTGAGCTCCCATATTTTCATATCTATCTTCTAATTCTATTTCTCTTGCTATTGTTACACCATCATTAGTAATGATTGGTCCACCAAATTCTCTATCTATAACTACATTTCTACCTTTAGGTCCTAATGTTACCTTTACAGTATCTGCTAATTTATTTATTCCTGTTTCCATTGAACGACGAGCATCTTCACCAAATTTAATTTC
>CAYPYI010000073.1:4537-6665 GCA_964415085.1 uncultured Tissierellaceae bacterium | reverse complement strand
TAAGAGTTATGAAGAAGCAAAGCTATGTATCTTTATGTTTATTGAACATTGGTATAATAATAAAAGAATACATAGCTCTATAAATTATAGAACACCAAATGAAATTCATAATGCTTCATAATAAAAGTATTACTGTCCATTTTCTTGACCTAGGTCCACCTTACTTTCGAAACAATAGCTCTTATTTCTAATTTTTTGTTAAACTTCCAACCCTATTTTTTTTATTATTTTAACAATTATATCTATCGATGTTAACTATAATTTCTTTTAATGATATTATATTTATTCTACAATATCTAATACAATTAAACAATGTTCATTAATAAAACCACGTAGAAGGAGCCAATTTCTACGTGGTTTTTAATTAATATATATATTTTTTACATTTTACCCTAATTTATTTTATAATTAGTACCATCCTCTTAATTTCATAACATCTGATACCTTTTTAACTGCAAACATATATGATGCTTTTCTCATAGGTACATTAAACTTCTGTTTTATATCCCATACATTGTTAAAAGCTTTCACCATTTCAATTTCTTGTTTTTCAACAACTTCATCTTCTTGCCAGTAATATCCATATAAGTTTTGTACCCACTCAAAATATGATACAGTTACTCCTCCTGAGTTTGTTAGTATATCTGGGGTAACAGATATATTTCTCTCTTCTAATATTTCATCTGCTTCTGGAGTTATTGGTCCATTAGCAGCTTCACAAATTAACTTAGCTTTTATAACTTTTGCTTCTTTTTCTGTAATAGCATTTTCTAATGCTGCTGGTATTAATATGTCTACTTCTAATTCCCAAAATTCTTCAAGAGTCATAGTCTTAGCACCTGGATAACCATATAGAGTTTTATTTTTCTCTCTAAAATCTTTTAACTCTTCATAATCCAATCCAGATTCGTCATATATGGCATAAGTTCCATTTTTAGGATCCCATTCAGCTAAAGCTGTAATTTTTGCACCTTGCTCTTGTACATTTTTAACTGTAAAGCTACCTACATTACCAAATCCTTGAATAGCTACTTTTGCTTCTTTTAAATCTATACCATGTTTTTTTGCAAATTCTCTTGTTATAACGGCTACTCCAAATCCAGTTGCCTCATTTCTTCCTTTAGAACCGCCCCACTCAACAGGCTTTCCTGTTATAACTCCTATCTCATGTTTTCCTGTTAATTTAATATATTCATCTACCATCCAAGCCATAACTTGTGGATTAGTTCCTACGTCTGGAGCTGGGATGTCTATTTTTTCTCCTAAGTATGAATGTATTCCTCTTACATAACCTCTAGCTACTTGTTCTAATTCTCTTTCTGATAGTTCATTAGGGTCAACTGCAACTCCACCTTTAGCTCCTCCATATGGTATACCTGTTACACATCCTTTGAATGTCATCCAAATAGCTAAGGCTTTAACCTCATCTAAATATACTGAAGGATGAAATCTTACCCCTCCTTTTCCAGGTCCTACTGCAGTATTATGAACTGAACGGTAACCTTTAAATATTTTTATGCTTCCATCATCCATCTTTACTGGTATTGATATTTCAATTGTTCTTTCATTGTCTTTAAGTATTTCATATACATTTTCCTCTAAACCTAATTCTTTACATGCTGTTTTTATTTGCATTTGTGCACTTACTAGTGGATTATTTTTCATTATTATTCCTCCTATTTTTTATTTATATTTATATTAATTTTAATACTTCCAAAGTTTTTCTAGCTAGAGATTCTGATATATACTCTTGTGCTTCTACAGTACCTGCACCTATATGACATGTAACAAAAAAGTTATCTAGTTTTATCAGTTTCATATCAGATTCTTTTGGTGGTTCGTTTTCCATAACATCTGCTGCTGCAGCTGTTATTTTCCCACTTACTAAGGCATCATATAAATCATCTTCTTTTATAATGCCACCTCTACCTAAGTTGAAAATATAACTTCCATCTTTCATCATTTCTATTTGTTCTTTTCCTATCATATGTTTAGTTTCTTTCGTTAAAGGTGAATGTATACTTAAAATATCAGCACGCTTTAGAACGTCTTCTAATGGAAGTAATGGAACATTTATCTTATCTGCTATTTCCTGTTTCTTTTGACAGGCTCTACAGTAAGACTGGAA
>CAYPYI010000073.1:0-4527 GCA_964415085.1 uncultured Tissierellaceae bacterium | reverse complement strand
ATTTCCTGTTTTTGATATGGATCATATGCAATTACCTCTGCTCCAAAAGCTTGGCATAGCTCTGCTACTCTAAAACCTATTTGTCCAAGTGCTAATATTCCTACAGTTTTTCCCTTTAACTCATTTCCTTGGAAACTTGTTTTATCCCAAAAACCATCTTTTGTTGCTGATACAGTTGGATAGAATTTCCTAAGAGTTGCAAGTATTAAAGTTAAAGCTAGCTCTGCTACCGCTGTTATACTTCCATCTGGTACATTTAAAACCTCAATATTTTTTTCATTTGCGTACTTTACATCTACATGATTTAATCCTATACCATTCATTCCTACTACTTTTAATTTCTCACCTGCATCTATCATTTCTCTATCTACCTGTGTCTCCGCTCTTATTAAAAGTGCATCATAATTCTTTAAATTTTCAAGGATTTCATCTCTTGTCATCTCATATCCTAAATCTACCTGCATATATTCTCTTAATAGATTAATTCCCTTATCATTTATCTTCTCTGTTATTAAACACTTCATAATATGTTCCCTCCTATAATTTTTATCCTAAATAATTTAAAAAAGCTGTTATTATAGCTGCATTTGTAAAGTTACTAAACATCCCACCTACTATAGGTACTATGAAAAACGCAATTTGTGAATATTTATATTTACTACAAACAGCATTCATATTTGCCATAGATACCGGTACAGCACCCATTCCAAATCCTATATGTCCTGCTGTCATAACTGCTGCATCATAATCTCTTCCCATTAAGTTATATGTGATAATTACTGTAAATAATACTATTAAAACAACTTGAGCAAATAGTAATATTAGTAATGGACCTGCAAGTCCAGTTAATTCCCAAAGTTTCATAGTCATTATTGCCATTGATACAAATACACCTAAAGATATATCTCCGATAATATCAATTTGTGCAAGTGGTACAGACTTAGGATCATTTGGATCATCCTTATGTATTATTTCAATAACATTTCTAAGTATAGCTCCTGCAATCATTCCCATTACATGTATTGGTAAAGTTACATTAGGCATTATTATGTCAAATAAATCTGCTAAATATGCTCCCAATCCTAAAGCTATTAATATTTGAAAAGCTGCTTTAGCACTTTTATCACCATCTAAGTACTCTCTTGGTGTATCTTCATTTAACATTTCAAGTTCAATCTCTTTTGTACCTTCACCTTCTACCGCCAAATTATTTCTTTTTATAAGCCAATTTCCGATTGGTCCTCCTATTATAGATCCAGCTACTAAACCAAACGTTGCTGCTGCTACTGCAACACTTAATGCTCCTACAGCTCCCGCTTCCTCTGCTAAAGGTGCAAAGGATGCTGCATTACCATGACCTCCTGTCATTGGTATAGATCCTGTCATTAGTCCAATTAATGGGTCTATATCTAGAACATTTGATAAGCCAACTGCAACCACATTTTGGAATAATGCTAAGAGTGCTGCTAATCCTATAAAAATTACTACTTTCTTACCACCTTTTTTAATTAATCCTCTACTAGCCTGGAATCCACTTGCTGTAAAGAAAATATTCATAAAAAATGATTGTAGTGTTGCATCAAATTCAAATCCTATAACTTCAAATTGTCTAAGTACTAAAGCTAATACAGCAAATATTAATCCTCCAACTACCGCATCTGGAATACAATATGTTCTTAAAAACTTAACTCTACTTCTTATAAACTTACCAAAAAGTAGTAGTACAACTGCTAAGAATAATGTCTTAGTCATGTTCATTTCTATAATCGTCATATCCATCCTCCTTTATAGTTTTAAATTAATAAATTTATATTATCCTCCTTCCTTTATTTATAAAAAAAGACCCAACAAATATAAATAGCACAAAGGTACTATCTAAATTTGTTGGGTCTTAAATAATTATGTAGATAATTTATATCTCCCTTACTTAAGGCAACTTAATTATACTTGTTTATTTAATTTTTCTTTGCTTTTTATATTTTTCATATTTTTCATATGCATTTTTTATAGCCATTATTATTGCTTTTTGAGAATCTCCAAAATATCTGTCGTTTATTTCATCAATCAAAGCATTTATTCCTTCTTCATGTAAATTATGTCCTATTATTAAGTCATCTAAAAATCTCTTAGCCCCTGTAGATAATAATGTAGCTGAAACATCAACTATTTGTCCTGTCTTAGTATCAATCATCATGCCTACATTAATTAACTCATACATCCCCCCTGATGGTATTGTACTAGGAAGTCTAGCTGAACCACTAAAGTAAACTGTATCTTTAGAGTACAAATTAAAGCATCTCCTTTCATTGAAAACATATAAAAAAATCTAACAAAAAATAGTATTTACTATTCTCTTGTTGGGTCTTTATTAATTATGTAAAAGCCTTTTGGCTCCTACCTTAATAAAAGGCAACTATAAATATTAAGTTTCGAAATCGTTTTCTTTGACTATGTATATATATTAACATTTTCCTTTTTCCTTGTCAAGTATTAAAAACAATTAACATTGTTTTGTTATTTTTAGTGTATTTATTAAATTATTATGCATTTAATCAGGTTTATATGTTTATTTATATTAAAGTAGATTTATAATATCATTAATTTTCATTGCTGTAATTAAATTATATTTATCTTCAAAAGAATTAAAATCTTTTCCTAATATATTCTCTATTTTTTCCAATCTATAAGTTAAAGTATTTCTGTGTATATAAAGCTTTGATGCTGCTTTAGATATGTTATAATCATTTTTGAAATAAACTTCAAGTGTATGGTAAAAGTCAGTGTTATTCATCTTATCGTATTCTACTAAAAGTTTTAAATTTTTTGTTACAAATTCATCTAAAACCCAATTATCTTTATTTTCTAGTATGAATTGATCTATATAGGTATCTCTTACATATATGTGTGATTTTTCCATATCTTTTATTTTCAAAACTTCTAAGGCTCTTTGAGCTTCTTTAGCCTTATCATACATTTTTTCAAATAGTTCTATTCTTGTACTTATTGCTGCAGTTAAATTTATCTCCATCCTTTCATCAACTTTATTTAATGTTTTTTGTATACTATAATCTAATTTCTCCACAGATATATAATTTTCTGGTATTAAGGCATAAAATTCATCACTTATAATTATAACTTTTACAATATCAAAAACCTCTTTCAACTCATTAAATACAATATCTCTTAAATTTATCTTTAATAAGTGTAAGTCATACTCTGTTTTATTATGTTTAATAGATTGAAAGTTATTAATATTAAATAAAATCATATAATAGGGTAAGTCTGGCCAATCTAGTGAACTTGCTCGTATAGTAGCATCTTTTTCAGATTTTATATTATTTGTAATAAGATCTACAAAGAACATACTATCCAGTGCTATTGTATTTTCATGTATAGATTGTAATTTAGAATATTCTAATGCTAAAGCCATAGATGCATGATCTAATACAATATCACATAACTGATTGTATTTTACTATATCTATTATCACAATATATGAAACTAATTTCTCTTTTAAATATACTTTCCTTATATAGTAATTTTTTTCTTCCCCTCTAATCAGCTCATATATACTAGTATTTTTACTTTCTTTTAAATCTGAAATATATTTATATATATATTTATAGTCTGCTTCTTCCTTAGTTTTATTTAATACCTCTAATTCTTTATTAAGAATTAAAACCTTATTATTTAATAAGCCCTCTACCATATCTGCTATCCCTTGTATTCCTATACCATTTAATTCTATATTTATAAACTTATCATGTATTTCCTCTGATAATTCATACCTTAAATTATTTTCATCTACTATCCTCTTTATGATCGGGGTAGATATGTCTGTATATTTTATATTATCTGGAATATGAATTATCGGAACACCTAAATCATTAGAAATATCTAATAACTCCTTACTAAAACCTTTTATAAATTTCGTTTTTATGGCAAGACCTGCACATTTGTTTTTGTGTAAATTAACTACAAGCCTTTCTAACTCTTTTGGACTATCTTTTATTGAATATCCTGTTGTTATAAGTAGCTCTCCCTTAGATAACCAATCTGATATATCGGGAACTTCCATTGCATTTACATGTGTTATAACATTGTTTATACCTTTCTCACCACTAATAAGCTTGCAATTTTTAAATTCCTTTATTTCAAATAAATCTTTTATTTTTAGATACATTTTAACACCCTCTTTTTTTATGTTTATATTAATTAACTAATTTCTTATCTATTAAGTCAATAGATATTCAACAAGGCTATTGTTATTATTAGTTCTAATATAAAGGAGGGATTTTATGTCAGATTTAAATGTAAAAGAAAAGATAGCAATAAGGAATGCTATTATTGTAACATTAATAATTTGTATCATAGCCGAACTAATTGGACCATTAAAGTTCCAAGTTAAAGGTGTTACTATACAAATTGGAACTTTAATTTGGGCTATACTAATTGGGATATCATTATCACCTGATTTGCTTGGGAAACTTATACCTGCTATTAAAAAAACAATTGGTAAAGAAGAGA
>CAYPYI010000072.1:0-6686 GCA_964415085.1 uncultured Tissierellaceae bacterium | reverse complement strand
TATCAGTAGAAAATATTAAATTAGCTGCGAGTGAGGATGTAGATTTTGTTTTAGGAAGTGATGCACACTCAAAAGATAGGGTGGCAGATATAACATCAGGACTTGCTAGAGCAAGGTTAGCAGGATTAGATGAAAGCAGGATAATTAATTTAAAAAGTGAGGTATAAAATGGAACTACTAATAATAACAGGACTATCAGGAGCGGGAAAGTCAGTTGCTATGAAAACCTTTGAAGATTTAGGATATTATTGTATGGATAACTTACCTCCTGCACTTTTACCAGAGTTTGCAGACTTATTTTTAAAATCAGAACAAAAGAATTCTAAAATAGCTGTTGTAGTAGATGTTAGAGGCGGAAAGTTTTTTGATAGTTTATTTGAATCTTTAGAAAAACTTACAGATAAGGGCATAGATTATAGGATACTATTTTTAGATGCATCAAATGAATCGCTGGTTAAAAGATATAAGGAATCAAGAAGAACTCACCCCTTAAATCAAAGAGGCAGTATTGTTGATGGAATTAATTTAGAAAGAGAAATATTAAAAGATATAAGAAATCGATCCTATTATATAATAGATACATCTAATTTGACAAATAAAATGCTAGATAATGATCTTAGAAATATATTTGTTAAGGGAGAAGTAAAAAGAGATTTAAATATTGTTATTTCATCCTTTGGATTTAAAAATGGAATACTTCTAGATGCGGATTTAGTTTTTGATGTGAGATTTTTACCAAACCCTTATTATATTCCGGAACTAAAGAAAATCCCAGGGCTTTTTGATGTAACAAAGGAATATATATTTAAATGGCCGCAGACTAATATATTTTTAAATAAACTTGAAAGTATGTTAGAATTTCTAATACCTTATTATATTGATGAAGGAAAAACTCAACTTATAATTGGTATAGGATGTACAGGAGGATTTCATAGATCGGTTGCAATATCTGAAAAACTAGGTGAGATGTTAATTGAAAAAAATCATAAAGTGATTGTCAGTCATAGGGACTTAGAAAGATAGAGGTAAGGTATGAATAGTAATGTAAAACCTATAAATAAATTTTCAAAAAACAAACCAAATGTTGTAGTTATAGGCGGAGGAACGGGATTAAGCGTATTGCTACAGGGACTTAAGCATTACACACCTAATATAACAGCAATTGTAACAGTTGCTGATAATGGGGGTGGTAGTGGTGTTTTAAGGGAAGATTTAGGTATGCTTCCACCTGGAGATATTAGGTCTTGTTTGCTTGCACTTGCAAATACAGAACCGCAAATGGAGAAATTACTTAAATACAGATTTAAAGGTGGTTCTTTGGATAATCAATCTTTTGGAAATTTATTTATCGCAGCTATGAATGGAATCTATGGTAGCTTTGAAGAAGCAATAAGACAAACAAGTAATGTATTAGCCATAACTGGAAAAGTTTTGCCTATGACACTAGGTGAGGTAGATTTACTTGCAGAACTTCAAGATGGAACAGTTATAAAAGGTGAATGTGAAATTGCTAAAGATAAGAAAATTGGGAGTAAGAAAATAAAAAGAATTTTTACTGATCCAAAAATAACAGAACCATTAGACGAAGGTTTAAAAGCAATAAGTGATGCTGATTTTATTATTTTTGGACCAGGAAGTTTATATACATCCGTAATACCGAATTTACTTGTAAATAATATAGTTGATAATATAAAAAATTCAAAAGCTAAAAAAATATTTATCTCAAACATAATGACTCAACCAGGAGAGACAGATGATTATTTAGTAATAGATCATATTAATTCTTTTGTTAATCATAGTTGTCCTGATCTATTAGATTATGTAATAGTAAATAATGGTGAAATACCAGTAAATATATTGAAAAAATATGAAGAAGATGAGTCCTACCCTTTATATTTAATAGAGGGAGAAAGAGAAGAGATAGAAAAGTTAGGAATCGAAATAATTGAAGATAATTATACCTATATAGATAAAAACTATATAAAACATAACAATATAAGCTTAAGTGAAACAATTATAAGTTTATACGAAAAAGAGAACCTTTAGACTTTTAGTCTAAAGGTTCTTTCTAATCTTGTAACTTTTTAATAAGTTCCCCTGCTGTATACTTAGTTAAAGAATTATAATCAATTGTTTGATTATTAAGCTTTGCCAGTTTCTTTAAAGTTTCAATTTGTCCAGTTGAAGGCTTTTCCATATTACTTAAAGCTTGATTTTCTACAATATTATCTTCTAGAGACAACTCTTCTATGGCAGTTATACCAACATTAGTTAAATCTCTCAAAGCACGAGCTTTAGCTCTAGTAGAAGCCATTCTAATTATATGAGGAACAAATGTTGTTTTTACAGAAGTAGGACTAGCATCTCCTAAATCAATAAAAGTATCTCCATCACAAGTAATAGCAGTAGCTTTACAAATAGCTAAATTATTGTTCTCATCAGAAGGAATTTGTATAAGTTCAACCTCTATTTTATTAAGTCCCATAGTATGTGCTAAATCAAGAAGTCCTTCATAAGTTACATAACTTTTTCCATCAATATTAATAATAAATTTTTCTTTTAGCAAAATATCACCTCACTAATTTGTTAGATATAAAATTGCTAACCTTACAGTATTTTGAATTGCTTCTATATGAGTTCTTTCATATGAATGAGAAGCATCCACTCCAGGACCAATTAATCCTGCTCTTATATCATTACCCGCTCTTAGAGCAGCTGAAGCATCAGAACCATAACTTGGATAAATATCCACCTTATAACTTAAACCTTCTTTTTTAGCAAGATGAGTAAGTTTACGTCTCATATTTAAATCATATGGGCCAGAACTATCTTTTGCACAGATTGTAACACTAAATTCATCAGAAGTTTGTCCTTCACCTGGAGCTGCCATATCTATTGCTAAAAACTCAACTGTTTTTTCTGGCATAGAAGAACTTGCACCATGACCTACTTCTTCATAATTTGATATATAAAAATTAGTTGTATATTTCGGTAATATATTATTATCAACAAAATACTTAGCTATAGCTAAGATACTAACAACACCTGCTTTATCATCTAAGTGTCTTGATTTAATAAATCCTGATTCTGTAAACTCTATTTTAGGATCTATATGGATAAAATCCCCAACATTTATACCTAAATCAAGAACATCTCCTTTAGATTCAACCTTCTCATCCAATCTAATTTCCATATTATCTTGATTTCTTTCTATTGTTGTAGTTTCAGATCCGTGAACATGAACACTTGATTTTGTAGTTAGAACTGTACCTGAATAAGTATCTCCATCAAGAGTCTCAATATTAACATATTCACCCTCAATTGTAGACCAAGCATAACCACCTATTTGTGTAAGTTTTAATCTACCATTAGATTTTATCTCTTTTACCATAGCACCTAATGTATCAACATGTGCTGATAGTGTAATTTCTTCCTCAGTAATTTCTCCAGGAAGAGTTGCAATAAGTCCACCTTTATTATTTCTTTTAGTCTTAAGATTTAAAGATTTAAATTCAGATTCAAGGAAATCTATAGCTTTTTCTGTATTACCTGTAGGACTAGGTATACTTAATAAATTTTTTAGTTGCTCTGTAATATAATATACTTCTAACTGCATATTCATCCCTCCATATTTTTTCTACTCTATTATAGTATAGTATAAAACTTAGAATAAATAAATTAATTAACAAAATTATTATAAATATAGTATAATTATATATAAGTGAAAGTATTATAAACATGTATTTAGATTTGAGGTGTAGAAATGTCCTTTTCTTCAAAGGTTAAAAATGAAATAGCAAGATGTGAAGTCGGCAAGTGTTGTTGTGAATTAGCTGAACTTGCTGCTATAGTAAGAATGAATGCAACAATTTCTCTAAAAGGATTAAATAAGTTAAGTTTAAAAATGACAACTGAAAATGCAGCAACTGCTAGAAGGATATTTTCTCTACTTAAAGATAGGTATGATGAGGATATCGATGTAGTAGTAAAAAGAAGCAAGCAGTTGAAAAAGAAGAACTTATATCTTATAATTATTTCAAACGAAGAACTAGCAAAAAAGATTTTAATTGATATAGGCTTTATAAGTAAAGATACTTTAGATATATTAAATCCAGAGTATAGAGTAGATAAAAAAATAATAAAAAATAGGTGCTGCAAAAGAGCTTACATAAGAGGTTCTTTTTTAGGTGGAGGTTCAATTAGTAATCCTGAAAAAAGTTATCATTTAGAATTTACCACAAATAACAAAGAACATAGTGACAATCTGTGTGAAATTATAAATTCATTTAATTTAAGTGCAAAGGTTGTACAAAGAAAAGAAAATTATGTAGTATATTTAAAAGAGGGCTCTCAAATAGTAGATTTATTAAATATTATAGGTGCTCACCAAGCATTGCTTAATTTTGAAAATGTACGAGTACTTAAAGATATGAGAAATAATGTTAATAGACTTGTAAATTGTGAAACTGCCAATCTAAGTAAAACAATAGATGCATCAATGAAACAAGTTGAAAATATAAAACTTATACAAGATACAAAAGGGTTACATACATTGCCACCAAAATTAAGAGAAATAGCTTATTTAAGATTAGAATACAGGGATGCAACATTAAAGGAAATTGGAGAAATGCTTGATCCGCCTGTCAGCAAATCAGGTGTAAATCATAGATTTAGAAATATTGAGAAAATAGCTAATAATATAAAAGGGGTGTAAATGTGAGAGAAGTAACTGTTAAACTAACGAATCCATCAGGTTTACATGCTAGACCAGCAGCTTTATTTGTTAAGTGTGCAAACAAATATGAAAGTGACATCGAACTAATTTATAATGGAAACAAGATTAATGGCAAAAGTATAATCGGAATTATGTCCCTAGGAGCTTTTTATGGGGAGGAAATAACTATAATAGCTAAAGGTATTGACGAAGATGAAGCTATTAAAGAGTTAGAAGAGGTAATAAACAATCAGGAATTATAATATAACTAAGAGCTCAAAATGAGCTCTTTATTATTTATTAAGGGTGAAAGGATTTTGAAAATGACAGATATAAATTTTGCTCATTTGCATGTTCATACAGAATACAGTCTTTTAGATGGTTCAACAAGAGTAAAAGAGCTAATTAAACAAACTAAAAAATTAAATATGGATTCTGTAGCAATAACAGATCATGGTAGTATGTTTGGTATTGTAGAGTTTTATAAAACGGCTAAAAAAGAAGGTATAAATCCAATACTAGGTTCAGAAATATATGTAGCAATAAATAAGCATACTGAAAGAGAACCAAAGGATAAAAGACAATACCATTTAGTCTTACTTGCCGAGAATAATGAAGGTTATAAAAACTTAATGAAAATTGTATCTAAGGCATATGTTGATGGTTTCTATTATAAACCTAGAGCAGATAAGGATATATTAAAAAAATACAGTAAAGGTTTAATATGTCTATCAGCTTGTTTAGGAGGAGAGGTACAACAACATCTACTAGATAATAATTATGAACTTGCAAAAAAAAGTGCACTTGAGTATGAAGAGATTTTCGGAAAGGGAAATTTCTTTTTAGAGTTACAAAACCATGGAATTAATGAACAAATCAAGGTAAATGAACAACTTATTAAACTATCAAAAGAATTAGATATCCCACTAGTTGCTACTAATGATGTGCATTATTTAGAAAAAAATGATGCCATATCTCATGACGTTTTACTTTGTATTCAAACAGGTAGAACAGTAAATGAAGAAAATAGAATGAAATTTCCATCAAATCAGTTTTATTTAAAATCACCTAAAGAGATGTATGATTTATTTAACTTTATACCAGAGGCTATTTCTAATACTCAAGAAATAGCGAATAGATGCAAGGTAGATCTTGATTTTGATACCCTACATTTACCAGAATATACTGTACCTGAGGGTTATACAAATGAGACTTATTTAGAAGAATTAACAATCTCTGGACTTAAAGAAAAATATGGACAATTAAGTGATGAAGTTATTGAAAGATACAACTATGAGATGGACACTATTAAAAATATGGGTTATGTAGACTACTTTCTTATAGTATGGGACTTTATAAGATATGCAAATGAAAATAATATAATGGTAGGTCCAGGTAGAGGTTCCGCTGCAGGGAGCATTGTATCTTATGGACTATCAATTACTGGGATTGATCCTTTAAAATATGGACTTATCTTTGAAAGGTTTTTAAACCCTGAAAGGGTAACAATGCCAGATATTGATATAGACTTTTGCTATGAAAGAAGAGAAGAAGTTATTAAGTATGTAATAGATAAATATGGAGATGCAAGGGTAGCTCAGATAGTAACCTTTGGTACAATGGCTGCTAGAGGAGCTATAAGGGATGTGGGACGTGCTTTAGACATGCCTTATAACCAAGTGGATGTAATAGCAAAGGAAATCCCTACAGAGCTAGGTATGACCATAGATAAGGCTTTGAAAGTAAGTAAGAGTTTACTAGCTAAATATGAAGAAGATATTGAAGTAAAAAGACTTATAGATCTTGCCAGAAGTGTAGAAGGGCTTCCAAGACATACATCAACTCATGCAGCAGGAGTTGTAATTTCAAAGGAAGATATTACAGAATATGTACCTCTTATAAGAAATAATGACGCCATAACAACACAGTTTGATATGACAGAACTAGAAGAGTTAGGTCTACTAAAAATGGA
>CAYPYI010000071.1:6357-6886 GCA_964415085.1 uncultured Tissierellaceae bacterium | reverse complement strand
ACTTGGGCTGACATCTTGGATGTCATTTAAGACTTGACATTAGATCTTTACAACTTGGACTGACATCTTGGATAAATAATAAATATACAAAAATTAAAATATTTAAAGGAAATTTTAGGTTTATGACTAAGTATAGATTAGGGCTTATATTATTATTTTTAACTAAGTAATATGCTTCTAGGTAGCTAGTAAAATATTTTGAATAGATTTCGTGTAATATTTAAAGGTTTTTTACTTTACTTTTAATAGCAGATCTAAATCACACTATTTCTTTTACATTTATGTAAATATAAGATTTCAAACTTTGAAATCTTAATCTATTAAAAGTATAATTTTAAAATTATGTTGATTGTTTAAACAATCTAATAACACAAAAAAGATGCAAAGAAGATAACTACTAGCTACCTTTTGCATCTTTTGTTTTTAAACATATATGGAATATAAGGGCTTCACTCTTTCTAAAAATTAAGATTTGTTAAAAAGAAGTAAGACCTCATATTATTTAATCTCATCATTCCACTTTATTTCT
>CAYPYI010000071.1:0-6347 GCA_964415085.1 uncultured Tissierellaceae bacterium | reverse complement strand
AAGCATTTTGTATATACTTATCCCAAAAGTCCCAACTGTGTTCTCCTGGTCCTTCTTCGTAAGTTATATCTACATCTTTTTCTTTACAGAAAGATAAAAAGTCTTGATTCATATCATAAAGAAAATCTTCTGTTCCACAAGATAGATATATTTTTGGTATATCTTTTTCATCTTTTAAGTTTTTTTCTAACAGATATTTTAAATCTACATCACTAGCTGGTATCTTTTCTATATCACCAAATATACTTACTTCATTTAAATTTGAAAGTGAATTAGTTTTAAATAGTGTATATGGATCTACTGCTCCTGATAGACTTGCAACCTTACTAAATCTTTCAGGCTGTCTTAAGGCTAAAAGTAGTGCACCATATCCTCCCATAGATAGTCCTGCTACAAATGTATCTTCTCTTTTATTTGAAATAGACTGAAAGTTTGCATTTATGAACATTGGTAATTCTTCGCTTATAAATTTATAATACTTTGGCCCAAATTCCATGTCTAAGTAGAAGCTGTTTTCTACATAAGGAAGTACTAAGGCTACGCCTTTTTCTCTTGCATATCTTTCCACACTTGTATATCTTAACCAACCTTCTTCATTATCTGTTGCTCCATGTAAAAGGTAGACTACAGGATATTTTCTTTTTCTATTAAACTGATTTTCTAAGCTTATCTCCTCTTCTGATATTAAAAATGGTCCAGGAATTGTTACTACTAACTTTGTTTCTGTTTGTAGTGTAGTTGAGTAGTAGCTACATCTGAATATTGCCATTAGTATTCTCCTTTATTTAAGTATATTTTTATATATTTTTTTATGCATATCTTTTATATATTAATATATATTTTATTTACTTACTTAAAACTTATACTTATTTTTAACATATGGTTCACCAAAGGCTCTTGGGAATATGTTATCTGTTTTTTGCATACTCATTATTATAATTGCTCCAACATATGGAATCATTTGAATAAGTTCTGGTGCTATAGTTACTGCTGGATTAAGTTGTAACTGCATTTGTAAGGCATCGAAAAAACCAAATATAAGTGACATTAGAAATACTTGAAATGGTTTATATCTACCCATTTTTACTGCAACGAATGCAAGCATACCTTTACCAACTATCATTCCATCTACATATTTATCCATTTGTCCTAGGGATAAATATGCTCCACCTAGTCCTACTAGACATCCACAAAGTATTATACAGATATATCTTATTCTCCAAACATTTATACCTGCTGTTTCTAAAGTTTTAGGATCATCTCCTGCTGCCCACATTCTAAGACCAAAAGCTGTCTTATTTAGTATAAACCAAACTATAAATATAAGTAGTATTGATATATATACTAAAGGACTCATTGCTGCTAGGAATCTTCCTATCACTGGCACATTTGCAAGCATTGGTGTGCTCCAAAGTGATTCAACTGATGGTGATATTCCTGTGTTAAATACTACTCTAAGTAAAAAGGCTGTAAGTCCTAGACAAAACATGTTAAGTCCAAGTCCACTTAAGTTTTGCATTCCACCTATTTCTATACATATAAACCCATGAAGTAGGGCTATTAATCCCCCTGCTAACATTCCACATAAAACTCCAATCCAAGCATTACCTGTTGCATAGGTTCCTAGTACTGCAAAGAATGCTCCCATTGTCATCATACCTTCAGCTCCAAGGTTCATTGTTCCTGATTGTTCTGCAAATAGTGTTCCTAAAGCTCCTATGGTAATAGGTGTTGCCATACGAAGTGTAGAAACTACTATTGCCATTACAAAACTTGTATCAAACATTATCAACACTCCTTTTTGCATCTTTTCTGTTTTTAAATACTTTAATAAATTGTGGGAATATTCTTTGAACTGCTATTGCTAACATTAAAAATCCTTGTACAGCTTGTATTATTTGTGAAGGAACTCCTGCTAACATCTGCATGTTTGTAGCTCCAGCACGTATTGCTCCAAAGATAAAACTTCCTATTATCATCCCAAATGTATTACCATTTGCAAGAAGTGCTATTGTTATTCCATCAAATCCTGCTCCCGATGCAAAGCCGTCTATTATTCTATAATATCTTCCTTGAATTTCTACAGCTCCTGCAATTCCTCCTAAAAGTCCTGCTACAAGAATTGAAAGATATAAGTATTTTTTAGTTTTTAAACCAAAAAAGTATGCAGCTTCTGGATTTTTACCTGTCATTTTTAATTCATATCCACTATATGTTTTCTTAAAGTATATTTGAAGAATTACAGCTAGTATTATTACTATTATAAATGCATAGGATAATTTATGTGCCCCATCTATCATGTTTGGAATTTTTGCACTTTCAGCTATTTCATATGTTGCTGGTATTAAAGACTGTGCTGATTTTAGTGGCCCATAAATAAAGTATTGAAGTAAAAATTCTGCAATATAGTTCATAAATAAGCATAAAACTATAATGTTTACCTTTCTTTCTATATGAAGAACAGCTGGCACTAGTGACCATATCATTCCACCTAATGCTCCAAATAAAAGTGTTACTGGAATATGTATAAATGGTGGAAGTCCTTTAAAAAAGTATCCTGCTACTACTGCAAATAATGCTCCTATTTGAAGTTGTCCTTCAACCCCTATATTAAATACTCCTCCAAAATATGAAAATGCTACTGCAAATGAACATATACATATTGGAACAGCTTTATTTATTGTGTATATTAAGGCACTCTTGTTACCAAGGGATCCTTTTATTAAGGCAGTAAATGCAAGCTTTGGACTTTTACCTACTAAAAGTATTAAAAGGGATGCAAATATTAAAGCCATTAATATAATAAGTAAAGGAACTAAAACTACTTCTAAATTTAGTCTTTTTGTTTTACTTATTTTTCCTTGTTTATTTTGATTATTTTCCATCTATCTTCTCCTCCTGCCTTTTATGTCCTACCATCAGGAAGCCTATTTCTTCACGCGTAATTTTATCTGCATCTACTATGTCCATTATTTCTCCATCATACATTACAGCTATCCTATCACTAAGCTCCATTACCTCATCTAGCTCTAGGCTAACTAGTAATATGGCTTGTCCTTTATTTCTTAAGTCTACTAGGGATCTATGTATAAGCTCTATTGCCCCTATATCTACTCCACGAGTAGGTTGATTTGCTAATATTACTTTTGCATTTTCATTAACCTCTCTTGCAACTATTACCTTTTGTTGGTTACCACCAGATAAGGTTTTTACTATAGTTTTTGGACCATTTGCTCTTATTTTATATCTATTTATTCCCTCTTCTGCAATTTCTTTTATCTTTCCTGGTTGTAACCATATTTTATTTTTTAGAAATTTTTCAGGAGTAGGTGAACCTAAAAGTAAGTTCTCTTGAATTGATCCATCAAGTACTAATCCTAACTTTTGTCTATCATAAGGAATACTTGTTACTCCTTTTTTTCTTCTATTTATTATCTCTTCATTTGTAATTTCTTCTCCATCAAGAATAACACTACCAGCATCAGGTTTTAAAGCTCCTGATATTAAACTCATAAGTTCATTTTGACCACTACCATCTATTCCTGCTATTCCTAGGATTTCTCCTTTTTTAAGCTCAAAGGATACATTTTTCACATGCTTTTTAAATCTATCTTCATAGCTTAAGTTTTTAACTTCAAGTAGTGTTTCTTTATCTTTATCTACTTCTAGTTTTTCTATTTTACTAATATTTCTTCCTACCATCATATAGGTTATCTCTTCTGGATTTGTATTTTCAGTATCTACAGTTCCTATATATTTTCCTGCTCTTAGAACTGTTACTCTATCACTAAAGGCCATTACTTCTTTTAGTTTATGAGTAATTATTATTATAGTTTTACCATGTTTTTTTAAATCTTGCAATACATTTCCAAGTTCATCTATCTCTTGTGGAGTTAACATTGCTGTAGGTTCATCAAGTATTAGTATTTCTGCTCCACGGTATAAGGCTTTTACAATTTCTACTCTTTGCTGCATACCAAATGATATATCTGATACTTTAGCTTTTGGATCTACGTAGAAGTTATATTTATCACTTATTTCTTTTACTTTTCTTTCTGCTTCATCTCTTTGAAAAATTAGTCCCTTTTTAGGTTCTACTCCAAGTACTATATTCTCTGCAACTGTATGCTTAGGAATCAGCATGAAGTGCTGGTGCACCATGCCGATTCCTTTAGCCATTGCATCTATAGGAGAGTAGAATTTAACATGCTCACCATCAATTATGATTTCTCCTTTAGTTGGTACATAAAGTCCATAAAGAATATTCATAAGAGTTGTTTTTCCTGCACCATTTTCTCCAACTAATGCGTGTATTTCTCCTTTTCTTACAGAAAAGTTAATATCATCATTAGCAAGTACTCCAGGAAACTGCATGCTTATGTTTTTCATTTCAACAGAATTAATATATTCCATCTTTACATCTCCTTTTTTCCTCTTTAAGAGATATTATAGATTATTTACAAATTCATTGTACTCATCTTCAGTTTGAGGAGCTACAATTTCACCTGATTTTATTTTTTCTCTTATTTCATCAATTTTTACTTTAATTTCTTCTGGAATTATATCTCCAAGTTCACCTGGATTATAAACTATGTCATTTACTCCTTCTTTAACACCATAGTCATAAACTCCACCTTTAAGTTCTCCCTTTTCAAAGTCAACACATGCATTATATACAGCTTCTGCTTCACCTACACCTGCGCAAGTTAGCATTTGTTTTGCAAGGTCGAATTGTCCTTCTAAGTTTCCTCCTCCTGATGAGTAGAAATCTCCTCCTAAAGCATCTGCTGCTTGGTGAACTCCGTGTCCTGCTCCACCAGCCCAGCCTTGGATTATATGAACACCATTGTCATACATTTGCATTGCAATTTCTTTACCCTTTGCTGAGTCAGTAAAGTTACCAACATAAGCAATTACACTATCTCCACCTGCATATTTAGCTCCTGCGCTAAATCCATATTGTCCTTGTTCTAAGAATGGATTACGTTGACCTCCAACCCATCCTGCTTTTTCTCCATGACCTAATTCTTCTGACATGTAAACTGAGAATGCTCCTACTAAAAAGTTAACATCTGCTGATTGTAAGTTACATCCGTGGTAGTTTTCTATTCCATCTACATATCCACCATTAACCCAGAACATTGTATCTGGATATTGTGGTGCAAGTTCTGCTATTTGGTCAGCCACTGAATATAATCCAACAACTACCATGTCATATCCTTGTTCTGCGAAGTTTCTAGCATTTGCTTCGTGATCTGCAAGTTCTGCACATTCAACTGGAGTAATTAAAGCTCCTGTTTCATCTGCGTATTTTTGAAGACCATCCATAAAGTTATCATTTGTTGATTTGTCTCCTAATTGACCTGCTACTACATAACCAATTTTAAGTGGATCTTCTTTTTGTGTATCTTCACCTTTATTTTCTCCATCTGTTACTGGTGTATTTGGCTCTTCTTTGTCATTTTTACCACCACATGCTACTAGTGATAAACTAAGTACTGCTACTAATAAAATACTTAATAATCTTTTCATTTTAGTATTCATTTTTCTTCCTCCTTGATATTGTAAGTTCTATTTGTATATTTTTAAAAATAACAAAAACAAATTAAAGCGTAAATATTGATTTAGATTTTTATTTTAATAAATTATTAAAACAATCTTTACCTTAAGCCATTAATCGCCCCTTTTCAATAAAAGAAAATTAATTTTTTACTTTTCAAATTACTAAAACTTATATCCCTAACAAGTGTTTACAAGTGTATTTTATCATAATTTGATACTTATACCATATATTATGTAAAGTCCGCTAATTATTACTAATTATTCTTAAAATTAGCAAATTTAAAGAAATATAAGGTATAAAAATATATTTTTACACCTGTTACATTTGCTCACTTATCGGGACATTGTTTATACCTAAATCATATCATAAAGCCATATATATAACAATAAAGTTAGGGGTATATTTTAGCACTTTACCTTGAGTCTTTTAAGATCTAAAACAAACTTGTTTTTTATTGAATATTATATATATATCTATAGAAAAATCACGTAAAAGATAAGTATCTCTTACGTGATTTTTTGTTTTATATAATTATTTAGGCGAATATTTATAAAGTATTAATGAGTTAATAGCTCTATAATTATATATTCTTTATTAGTATAGTCATTCCTTCTTTTATTTTTTTTATTTTAAAATTATAAATTATAATGATAGTCATAATTTCAAGTTAAAACTTTCATAAAAGAATAGGTAGAAGACAAAGTCTTCTACCTATTCTTGGTTGTGTCATAAAATTATTTAAGCGAAAGTTTGAAGATATTAATGAGGTTTTAATACCTTCTTA
>CAYPYI010000070.1:0-6996 GCA_964415085.1 uncultured Tissierellaceae bacterium | reverse complement strand
CAGTATTACCAGAGGCTGAAGATGTTGATATAGACTTAAATATGAGTGACTTAAGAATAGATACTTATAGATCAAGTGGAGCAGGTGGACAGCACGTTAATACTACTGACTCAGCTATAAGAATTACACATATTCCAACAGGACTAGTAGTGTCATGTCAAGATGAAAAGAGCCAGACTAAAAATAAAGAACAAGCAATGAAGATCTTAAAAACAAGATTATATGATCAAATGTTAAGTGATCAAGCTGCTGAAATTGCACAGGAAAGAAGAGGACAAGTAGGTACAGGAGATCGTTCTGAAAGAATAAGAACCTATAATTATCCTCAAGGAAGAGTAACAGATCATAGAATAAATTTAACATTACACAGATTAGATGACATTGTTGATGGTGATTTAGATGAGGTTATTGAAGAACTAACAACAACAGATCAAGCTGAAAAATTACAAAAATAAATAAAGGGGAGAGGATATCCTCTCCATTTTTATGGAGTGATATAGGTGGAAACAAAAGTATATAAAGTAAAAGAAGATAGTATTGATTTAAATATTATAAAACAGGCTGCAGACATAATTAAAACTGGTAATCTAGTTAGCTTTCCAACTGAAACGGTTTATGGTTTAGGCGCAGATGGTTTAAATGAAGAGGCCGTAAAGAAAATATATATAGCTAAAGGAAGACCTAGTGATAATCCATTAATTTTACATATTAGCGAAATTAGTGAACTAGATAATTTAGTTGAGGAAATTTCTGATGAGGCTAAACTTTGTATAAAACAATTTTGGCCAGGACCTTTGACTATGATATTTAAGAAGAGTTCAGTGGTTCCAGATATAATAACAGGTGGACTTGATACTGTTGCTATTAGAATGCCTAGTAATAAAATTGCAAAAGAGCTTATAAAATATTCAAATACTCCAATAGCAGCGCCATCAGCCAATCTTTCTGGAAGACCAAGTCCTACAAGCGCTGATCATGTATATGAGGATTTAAATGGAAAGATAGGTTTAATAATAGATGGTGGAAGATGTGAGGTTGGATTAGAATCTACTGTACTTGATGTTTCAGGAGATATACCGATGATTTTAAGACCTGGAAAAGTTTCGTATGAGGATTTAATAAAGATATTACCAAATACCACAATAGATAAAAGTATCTTAAAAGATGGTGAAACTCCAAAATCACCTGGCCAAAAGTATAAACATTACGCACCAAAAGGTGAAATGCTTGTTTTCATAGGAGATAGTGAAAAGGTAGTATCGAAAATTAAAGAAGAATCACGAAAATATGCAAAGAATGGACTTAAAGTAGCTATTATTGCAACAGATGAGTCTTTGAAGGAATATATAACTACTGATGGGCTTGTATTATCAATAGGAAGTAGACATAATATAAAGAGCATTGGTAAAAATTTATTTGATGTCTTAAGAAAATGTGATGATGAGAATATAGATATAATATTATCAGAAGGTTTTGAAAAAGATAATTTAGGCATGGCTATAATGAATAGAATGTTAAAAGCATCTGGTGGAAATATAATAGAAATTAAATAGAGGTGAAATAGTGGAGATATTATTCGTTTGTACTGGGAATACTTGTAGAAGTCCAATGGCAGAAGGAATATTAAAAGACTTATCATATAAAAACAATTTAAATATTCAGGTATATTCAGCAGGAATATTTGCACTTGAAGGAGATATTTCATCGAATTCAATAACTGCACTTGATAAAATAGGAATAGACATTTCAGATTATAAGGCAAAACCTATAACAAACAATATGTTACAAAGTGCAGACTTAGTATTAACAATGTCAAAAAGCCATAAAGAATATCTATTACATCAACATCCTAATTATGAAGATAAAATCTTTACATTAAAAGAGTATGTATATAAAAATGATGAGGATATAATGGATCCTTATGGTGGGGATTTAAAATTATATTTAGAAGTTAGAAATGATATTTTAAAAAGTATTATAGACTTATTAAAAAAGGAGGATCTTATATGAAAATAGGAATAGGAAGTGACCATGGAGGATTTGAATTAAAAGAAGCTGTAAAAGAATATTTACAGGGGAAAAATATAGAGGTTGTAGATTATGGAACTTATAATGAAGAGTCAGTTGACTATCCAGATTATGGTGAAAAAGTTGCAACAGCTGTTGTAGAAAAAGAAGTAGATAGAGGTATTGTCGTTTGTGGTACAGGTATTGGAATATCAATAGCAGCAAACAAAGTTAAGGGTGCAAGATGTGCTTTATGTAGTGAGGAGTACTCAGCAAGAATGAGTAGAAAACACAATGATGCAAATGTATTAGCATTAGGTGGAAGAGTAATCGGCCAAGAATTAGCTTTTTCTATAGTAGATGCATACTTAGAAGAGGATTTTGAAGGTGGAAGACACGAAAGAAGAGTTAAAAAAATTATGGAAATACAAGACTTGTAAGTCGTATTTGTGTTATAATTTTAAGTATAAGTTAAAAGCAAATCAGGAGGGATATTATGGGTAAAGTTACAATTTTAGATCATCCTCTAATAAAACATAAGTTAACGTATATTAGAGATATAAATACAGGTTCAAAGGAATTTAGAGAATTAGTTTCTGAAGTATCAATGTTAATGGCATATGAAGTTACAAGAGATATGGAACTTGAAGAGATAGAAATACAAACACCAATGACTAAAATGAAATCAGAAGTAATAGCAGGTAAAAAGGTAGGTATAGTTCCTATACTTAGAGCAGGACTTGGAATGGTTGATGGTATGTTAAGTTTAATACCAGCTGCAAAAGTGGGACACATAGGTCTTTATAGAGATCCAGAAACTTTTGAACCAGTTGAATACTACTGTAAACTTCCAAAAGATGTTGAAGAGAGAGAATTAATAGTAGTAGACCCAATGTTAGCAACAGGTGGTTCAGCAAGTGCAGCAATAGGATTTTTAAAAGATAGAGGAGCAAGAAATATTAAATTAGTTTGCTTATTAGCAGCTCCAGAAGGAATAGAAGTATTAAAGAAAGATCATCCAGATGTAGATATATTCTTAGCACATTTAGATGAAAAATTAGATGAGAATGCATATATAATGCCAGGACTAGGCGATGCAGGAGATAGACTTTACGGAACAAAATAGACTTTTATTAAGTAGAATACACTAGTGTATTCTACTTAATACTAATTTAAGTTTAATAATAAAGTAATTAAAGGAGAGGTTTGTATGGAGAATTATATCTTACCATTTATAGTGTCGGTAATGATATCTCTAATAATGACACCAATAGTAAGAAAGTTAGCAATCAAAATTGGAGCTGTAGATATACCAAAAGATGATAGAAGAGTTCATAAAACGGCGATGCCACTTATGGGAGGACTTGCAATATATATATCTGTTATGGCCTGTATTATATTATTTATGGATTTAAATAAATCTATAATATCTATAATGATAGGAAGTACACTAATATTAATTTCAGGTATAATTGATGATTTAAAAGAGATAAGTCCTAGGGCAAAGTTGTTTTTTCAAATATCAGCAGGAGTAGTTTTGATAATTGGAGGGGTTAAGGTAGATTTTATAACTAACCCATTTTCAGATAATTCAATATTATTAAACTTAAGTTGGCTATCTATACCAATTACTTTATTTTGGGTTGTTGGTATAACAAATACTATAAACTTAATTGATGGATTAGATGGTTTATCAGCAGGTGTAGCTATGATATCAAGTCTTTCATTTATGTTAGTATCTTACAAATTTGGAAATACACCGATGGTTATCCTATCAGCAGTTGTAGGTGGAGCATGTCTAGGTTTCTTACCATATAATTTTAATCCAGCAAAGATCTTTATGGGAGATACAGGTGCCTTGTTTTTAGGATTTATCTTAGCAGCTATGAGTATTGAAGGAGTTATGAAAAGTGTAGCAACAATAGCTATTGTTGTTCCAATTATGATTCTAGGAGTACCAATATTTGATACAGCTTTTGCAATTCTTAGAAGACTTATAAGTGGAAAATCAATAATGTCTGCAGATAAAGGACATCTTCATCATAGACTATTAAACAGGGGTTTTAATCAAAGACAAACAGTATTAATACTATATGGTGTATCATTAGTTTTTGGTTTATTAGCAGTTTTTGTAGCCAAGGCTAATAGTGCTAGAAGTGTATATTTATCAGTGGTTTTATTTATAATAGCGGTAATAGTTGCTATTAAATTAGGATTTTTTGTAAATAGAGAAGAAAAGGGTGAAGATATTGGAAAAAATTAAAGTTCTTACTGTTTTTGGAACTAGGCCAGAAGGAATAAAGATGGCGCCTATAATTAAAGAAATGGAAAAAAGAGAAGAAATTGAAAGTGTAACTTGCATCACAGCTCAACATAGAGAAATGTTAGATCAAGTATTAAGAATTTTTGATATTCAACCTGATTATGATTTAAATATTTTTAAACCGGGACAAAGTTTAACTAAAATTACAACTAGAGCCTTAGAGGGACTAGAAGAAGTAATAATTAAAGAAAAACCAGATGTGTTATTAGTTCAAGGAGATACTACTACAGTTTTCTCAGGAGCTTTAGCAGCATTTTATCAAAAGGTAAAAATAGGACACGTGGAAGCAGGTTTAAGATCTGGGAATATACACTCTCCATATCCAGAAGAGGCAAATAGAATGTTAACAGGTATATTAACAGAGTATCATTTTGC
Organism: uncultured Tissierellaceae bacterium; assembly: GCA_964415085.1. GTDB lineage: Bacteria > Bacillota > Clostridia > Tissierellales > Tissierellaceae > CAYPYI01. The sequence goes on along the minus strand of CAYPYI010000070.1, from coordinate 2,291 downwards.
TCCGACAATAAGAAATAAAGAGAATCTTTTAAAAGAGAACTATAACGAAGATAAAATTTACATAACAGGAAATACTGTTATAGATGCTTTAAAGTATGTAATAAAAGATGACTATGTTTTTGAAAGTGAAATATTAAATGAACTAGATTATAAAAATAAAAGAGTTATTCTTTTAACATCTCATAGAAGAGAAAATATAGGTAAACCAATGGAAAATATATTTAATGCGGTAAATGACATTGCAAATAAATATGAGGATGTAGAGGTTGTTTTTCCCATACATTTAAATCCTGTGGTAAGAGATATAGCTAATAAAATTTTAAAAGATAACAAGAAAGTTCATATAATTGAACCACTAGATTATGAGCCTTTCACAAATTTAATGAATAAAGTTCATTTAATAGTTACAGACTCAGGTGGAATTCAGGAAGAAGCTCCAACATTAGGTAAACCAGTATTAGTAGTAAGAGAAGAAACAGAAAGACCTGAAGGAGTAGAATCTGGAACAGCTAAGTTAGTAGGAACAGAATATACTAAGTTGTATGATAGTTTAGATTTACTGTTATCTGATGAGAAAGAATATGAAAAAATGGCTGTAGCAGTAAATCCTTATGGGGATGGAAATGCTGCAAAAAATATTGTAGATGTATTAATAAAAGAAAATAAAACAATTGTTAAATAGTTAACAATAGGAGAAAAGTTAAGAAAAATTAATATAACTAAAGATTAATGCAAAATAAGTGTAGAATTATAACCTTGTAAAAATATTTTTAGTTTGGTACTATGATATTATATCTAAAACTAGAAAAAGAGCATATTAAGGGGTGAAGTTATGAATAATAACGATGATAGAGACAAAAAAAAGAGAAATCCTTTAGCAAATTTAGCATTAGTAACACAAATTGCAATTTCTATTATGACCCCTATATTATTAGGACTTTATATAGGTAAGTATCTAGATCAAAAGTTTAATAAAAATGGTTTATTTACCGTGATATTATTACTTCTTGGTGCTGGATCTGGTCTACTTAATTTATTTAAGATGTCCATGCCTAAAGATAAGGAGAAGTAATATGTTAGATGTAATGGAAAAAAACATTTTTAGAAGAGTAATTATTATAAGTATTTTTATATTACTTATAATGTTTATTTTTATAGATAATAATGAGCCAATTATTAAAGGTTATCTCTTTGGCTTGTTAGTAGGAATGTTAACGTTTAAACTTCTAGTTAACAGTTCAAAAAAAGCATCTAATATGAACCCTGCAAATGCAGAAACATATGCTAAAAGACAGTATGGTATAAGAATGAGTATATATTTTACAGTTCTTTTAATATCAGCTCTTGCTGATTATCTAAATATTTTAGCAACTTTTTTAGGACTAATTATGGTTAAAATAGTTATACTAATTTCTACAATATTAAAATGGGATCTTTAAATTAATTATATAATAAAGATGAATTTGGAAAGGAGGAATACTTTGGTAATAACAATAAACCTAGGAAATAAAGAAATATTTCTTTCCGAAAGTATAACAAGTACCTTCATTGCCGCAATCTTTTTAATTATCTTAGGATTTGTGGTAAGATCTAAGTTGAAAAAAGCCAAGGTGAATGAAGCACCAACTGGTTTTTTAAATGCAATTGAAGCATATGTAGATATGGTAAATGGACTGGTTGAATCTACCATGGGTAAGAAAAACATGAATTTTGCCCCATTTATATTTATGCTTTTTAGTTTTCTTATAGTTTCAAACTTAATGGGACTTATAGGATTACAAGCACCAACAGCAGACTATTCAGTTACTTTAGCACTCGCTTTAGTAACATTTACTTTAACACAAGTATTTGGAGTTATCTCCTCAGGGGGAGTTTTTAAATACTTAAAAGGGTTCTTCGAACCTTTCGCACTATTATCACCACTTAATTTTATAAGTGAACTGTCAAATCCAGTTTCACTATCATTCCGTTTATTCGGTAATATTCTTAGTGGTGGTTTAATAATGGCACTATTACACGCAGCATTAGGATTTTTAGCTCCGATAATAGCACCGCCATTTCACATGTATTTCGATATATTCTCTGGTATATTACAAGCATTTATATTTGTTATGTTAACAATGGTGTTTATATCAGATGCAATTGACTAGTAGAAAGATGAAAATAATGAGGAGGAATAAATATGTTACAAGGAATTTCAAATGAAGCATTCGTATTAGGATGTTCAGCAATAGGTGCAGGTTTAGCAATGATCGCAGGTATGGGTCCAGGAATTGGACAAGGTTTTGCAG
>CAYPYI010000069.1:0-7518 GCA_964415085.1 uncultured Tissierellaceae bacterium | reverse complement strand
ACCGTCCATGGTTTTCATGTTTTTACCCATAGTTATAAAAACCTCCTTGATATTTTATAGTTAGTTATTATAGTTATTTATTTAGTTTACAAAAAAATAACAAATATAGTTCTGGAATTTATTTTCCACACTTAATTATTAGTATAATAAAACTTACTATTAAAGTCAACCAAACTACGAACATTGACAAATAAAAATCATATTATTTTGATTTGTCTTTATTCTTCTGTATATGAGCCCTAATCCTCTCATTAAATTCAAAAGCTGCATTATAGCCAAGTCTTCTTTGCCTAAAGTTTCTAGCTGCTACTTCTATTATCATAGCAACATTTCTACCAGGTCTTACTGGTACTGTGGTCTTTGCAACTTTTACTCCCATAATATCTTCAAAATCTTCTTCAAGACCTAATCTATCATATTCTTTTGTTTTATCCCAAAGTTCTAAATCTATTACAAGTTCAATATTTTCATCATTTTTTACAGACCCTACACCATAAAGTCTTTCTATATCTAATATGCCTAATCCTCTTATTTCCATAAAGTGCCTTGTTATTTCAGGAGACCTTCCAAGTAGCTTGTTATCTACTTTCTTTATTATTACAATGTCATCTGATATTAATCTATGACCTCTTATTACAAGATCTAGTGCTGTTTCAGATTTACCTACTCCTGATTTTCCTTTAATTAAAACACCAACACCATAAACTTCTACTAAAACACCATGTGTCTGCATCTCCATAGCTGTTTCCACGTCTATGTAGTGGACTAATCTGTTTATTAGTTGAGATGTATTCATTTCTGTTCTTAAAATTGTTCTATCATGTTTTTTAGCAACATCTCTTAATTCATCAAATACTTCAAGATCTCTTGCAACTATGAAAGCTGGTATTGGATATGAAAAGAATTCATCTAATCTTTTATATCTTTCTTTTTTATCTAGTTTAAGTAGATAATTCCATTCAGCATATCCTATTATTTGGATTCGTTCAGGAACAAATTTTTCAAAAAATCCTATCATCTGTAGACCCGGCCTATATATTTCACTAGAGTATATTTTTATGAAATCTCTTTGAGATGATGAATAAACTATTTCTAAGTTTAGATCATTAATTATATCATTTAATTTTACATATTTATTATTAGACATATACTAATACTCCTTTACAGGGTTTTCTGGTATAATAATTGCTGCTATTATATATGCTGCTACTCCACCAAAAATAAGTGTTCCTATTGATAAGAAAACAGCTAAAAGTCTAATTACCGTTGGATCTACATTTAAATATTCTCCAATACCACCACAAACCCCTGCTACCATTTTGTTGGTATTAGATTTATATAATTTTTTCTCTGACATTAGTTTTCCTCCCTTTTAAAATGCTTAATTAAGTTTTCTCCTGCTAATGTGTTCATAGATTCTACTTCTAATAATTCTTCTAAACTAGCATTTTTTATTTTTTCAATACTCTTAAAATGTTTCATTAAATCTTTTTTTCTAACCTCTCCTATACCCTTAATTCCATCTAGTTGAGATTTGAAAAGATTTTTATCTCTTAATGTTCTATGATAACTTATTGCAAACCTATGAGCTTCTTCTTGAATTTTATATATCATTCTAAAGCCCAAAGAATCTATATTAAGTATATACTCTTCATTTTCATAAATTATACCTCTTGTATCATGTTTATCATCTTTTACAAGACCACATACTTCTATATTTAAGCCTAATCTTTTTAGTACATCTTTTACTACATTTACTTGCCCCTTCCCACCATCAATCATTAGTAAATCTGGAAAGGATGTAAAACTATTTATATTGTTATCATCTTTTAGTTTTTCTCTCTGCTTTATTCCTCTTATAAATCTTCTACTTAGTACTTCGTTCATACTCGAATAATCATCAGGTTTGCCATCTAGGCTTTTTATTTTAAATCTTCTATAATCTGACCTTTTGGCTTCTCCATTTTCAAAAACAACCATGCTTCCTACTGCTTGCATACCACTTATATTTGAAATATCATAAGCTTCAATTCTCTTTGGTAAATTTTCAAGTCCTAAAGTATATTGTATCTCTTCTAGAGCTTTAATGTTTTGTCTATGTTTTTTCAAAAACTTATCTCCATATTTATCAAGCATATCTCTTGCATTTTTATTTACCATTTCAACTAGTTTTACTTTATCTCCTCTTTGAGGAACTGTTATTTCAACCTTTGATTCTTTTTTATCGCTTAACCAAACCTCTACAGTTTCCAAATCATTTATGTTTGTATCAATTATTATTTCTTTTGGAATATATGCAGAACCCATATAGAACTGCTTTATAAATGAACTTAATATTTCCCCTCTTTCACTTCCATAACTGTCTTCTAATAAGAAGTGTTCTCTACCTACTATTTTACCTGCTCTTATAAAGAAGATTTGTATACAAACTTCCTCTATTCCTCTTGCCAGACCTATTACATCTTGGTCTTTAAGTGAAGTAGATACAATCTTTTGCTCTTCTTGAAGTAAATTTAAAGATATTAATTGATCCCTATAAGAAGCAGCTTTTTCAAACTCTAAATCCTTACTTGCCTGCGTCATTTTCATTTGAATTTTATCTATTAAATCATCCTTATTTCCAGCTAAGAATCTCATTATTTCGCTTATCATAATATTATATTCATCTTCTTCTATGAATCCTTGACATGGAGCTTTACATCTATTAATAAAGTAATTAAGACAAGGTCTAAGCTTACCTATATTTTCTTCATTATCAAGATTGAGCTTACATGTTCTTATAGGATAAATACTATGGATTATTTCTAAAAAGTCATTAACTGCTGTAGCACTAGGATAAGGTCCATAGTATTTTGCCTTATCTTTTTTTACTTCTCTTGTTTTAACAACTCTTGGAAATTTTTCATTTAGTGTTACCTTAATATATGGATACTGTTTATCATCTCTTAATAATATATTATATTTAGGTTTATGTTTTTTTATTAAGTTGGCCTCTAGTATTAAAGCTTCAACTTCATTATCTACAATTATATATTCAAAATCATCTATATTTTTAACCATATTTTTTACTTTTAACCCTTGATTATTTCCCGGTTGAAAGTATTGTCTTACTCTATTTCTTAAAGATATAGCTTTACCTACATATATTATCTCTTCTTTTTCATCCTTCATAATATATACACCAGGTTTTGCAGGAAGCTTATCTAATTTCTCTTCTATTCCTATCATTAACTATCACCTTCTTTTATTATCTATATTATATCATATAGATGTTTAAAAGTTGTAATTAAGAGAAAAAACTCTGCACAATATCTTGTACAGATTTTTTTTATTATATATCTTTAGTTTTTTCTTTTAACCAAGTTTTCTCATCTTCACTTAAATATGGACTTAGTTTTTCATAAACTTCATCATGATAACTATTTAGCCAATCTTTTTCATCTTCATAAAGTAAATTCTTATCTATACAGTTTAAATCTATTGGCACAAATGATAATACTTCAAATGATAAAAACTGTCCTGAATCTGTAAATATATCTTTTTTAACAGCAACAACATTTTCTATTCTTATCCCATGTTTTCCTGTTTTATATACTCCAGGTTCTATCGTAACTACCATTCCTTCTTCTAATGGTACATCTATATATCTAGGTGATATACTGTGAGGTCCTTCATGTACATTTAGTAAATATCCTACTCCATGACCTGTTCCACATTTATAATCTGATCCATGTTTCCATAATGGATATCTACAAATACCATCTAATACATATCCTGTTGTTCCTTTTAGGAATTTTGCAGATATTAGATTTATATGTCCTTTTAAAGTTAAGGTAAAATCTTTTCTTTCTTCATCTGTTAACTCTCCACAAGCTATTGTTCTTGTAGTGTCTGTTGTTCCATCTAAATATTGTCCACCAGCATCAAGTAGATACATTCCTTTTTCTTCTAATACACTAAATGAATCTTCAGTTGCTTTATAGTGCATCATAGCTGCATTTTCTTTATAAGCAGAGATACTTGCAAAGCTTGGTTCTATATACTTATCCATATCTTTTCTTATTTCTTCTAATTTTTCTTCAGCGCTTAACTCAGTAACTATTCCACTTTCAATATTTTTATCTATCCAGTAGAACAGTTTAGTCATTGCTACTCCATCTTTAATATATGCATTTTTCTGGTTTTTAATTTCTGTTTCATTTTTTATAGCTTTTAAATTTGTAGTTATATCTATTTGATCTATAACTTCTAAGTTTTCATTTAAACTTTCAAATATCCAGCTATTTATTCTTGTTTTATTAAGTGCTACTTTAGAATTAGTTATATCTTCTAAATCTTTTTTAATATCCTCATATCCTTTAATTAAAACTTCATCAAGGTTAAGTTTATTAATTACATCTTTTGTTAATTTTTCTTCATCTATATATAATACAGCTTCTTTATTTGATATTAAAGCATATGATATAGTAACTGGATTACTCTCTATATCTCTTCCCCTTATATTATAAAGCCAAGCTATATCATCTAATGATCCTATTACAAAGTAATCTATATTGTCTTTACTCATAATATCTCTTACTTGTTTTATTTTTTCTTTTGTTGATAAACCTGTATATTCAATATCATGTAAAAATACTTTAGTTTTAGGAAGTTCTTCTCTATCCGTCCAAATTTCTCCAATTAAATCATTATCTTTATTATAAGTAATATTTTTCCCTTCATTTGCATTTTTTATATTTTCAAATAATCTTTGGGATATAAGTTTTCCATCAAATCCTACAACATGATTATCTTGTAAATATTCTTGTAACCACTCTATCATACTAGGATATCCTGGTGTTGCCATTTTCATAAGTTTAAATTCTGTATTTTCAATTTGCTTTTCTGCCTGGATAAAATATCTACCATCAGCCCATAATAGTGCTACTTCTTTCGTAATTACTGCTGTACCTTGAGATCCTGTAAAACCTGTTATAAATTCTCTTGTCTTATAATAATCTGCTACGTATTCTGATTGATGCGGGTCTGCTGTTGGAACGATATAGACATCTATATTGTTTTTTTCCATAAGCATTCTTAATTCTTTTAATTTTTCATTTATACTCAAATTTATCCCTCCCAAATTAATTATAGAACTTATATTATATACATTATATCAAATAATTATTGAATATGTATTGAATGTATAATATATTACATTTTTCTTAAATTTTAAGGCTAATAAATCTTTTTTATTTATTTATGATATAATTGTTTTATCTTACAAGATTAAAGAGGTGTAAATTGTGAATAAAAGAAAATTCTTTATGATATTTTTAATATCAGCCATGATTTTTATAGGACTATTTATGTACTTAGGAGATAAGTTATTACTTATTGTAGATGATATTAAGCCAGATGATGATTCTTATGTGGAAAAAGATGTAATAGATAAAGGAAAAGTTGATAAAATTGACTTCCTACTTGTTGGAATTGATGCTTTTGATTTAGAAGATACGAAAGGTCAAAGAAGTGATACTATGATTTTGACTAGATTTGATTTTAATTCTAAACAAATGAATATGTTGAGTATCCCTAGAGATACTAGAGTAAAAAAAGATAATGGCTATTTTGATAAAATTAATCATGCTCACGCTCATGGTGGCATTGATTATAGTCTAAATGCTGTTAACAAGCTTTTTGACTCCAATGTTGAGTATTATGTTAGGTTAAATTATAAAGCTGTAGAAGAGGTTGTAGATGCTATAGGTGGGGTTGAAATTTATGTACCTAGAGATATGAAATATGATGATACAACTGAAGGAAAAGAATTTCATGTTGACTTAAAAGAAGGAGAACAAACACTAAATGGAGATCAAGCTATACAGTTTCTAAGATGGAGAAAGAATAATGATGGAACAGGATATCCTCAAGGTGATGTTGGAAGGATTCAAGCTCAACAAGCTTTTTTAAAAGAGTTAATAAAACAAAGTTTAAGACCAAAAAACTTTTTAAAATTACCTAAGTTTATTAGTATTTATAATAAATATGTTGATACTAATATACCACTAAAAACTGTAATTCGTGGAGCTTGGGCTGCTAAGAGTATGGATTTTGATACTATAAATACTTCTACTCTTCCAGGAGAAGGAAAATATATAAATGATATAAGTTATTTTGTTTATTATCCAGAAGAAATGATGAAATTATATAATGAAATGTTTCCTAAAAATTAAAACCGCCAAAGGCGGTTTTTTTATATTTCTTTAGTTTTTTCTTTTAACCAATCTTTTACATCCTGATCTAAGTGATCTTTTAGTTTTTCATACACTTTTTTATTATACGCATTTAACCAATCAATATCTCTTTTACTTAACATATCCTTATTTACTAGGCTTGTATCTATTGGTACAAATGATAAAACTTCAAATGATAAAAATTGTCCAGAATCTGTGTTTATATCTTTTCTAACTAATCCCACATTTTCAATTCTTATTCCATGTTTTCCTGGTTTATATACTCCTGGCTCTATAGTTACTACCATTCCTTCTTCTAATGCTACATCATTAAATACATTTGCTATTCTATGAGGACCTTCGTGAACACTTAAGAAATGTCCTACTCCATGACCTGTTCCACATTTATAATCTAATCCTTCTTGCCACATAGGATATCTTGCAATTGCATCTAATTTAAAGCCTGATGTTCCTTCTAAGAATCTTGATGATATAAGGTTAATATGACTCATAAGAGTAAGAGTAAAATCTTTTATTTGCTCATCACTTACGTCTCCAAGTCTTATTGTTCTTGTAGTATCTGTAGTTCCATCTATATATTGACCTCCAGCATCTAGAAGGAATGTTCCTCTTTTTTCAAGAATGCTAGATTTATCCTTACTTGGTCTGTAATGCATCATTGCTGCATTAGACTCATAAGCTGCTATACTTTTGAAACTTGGTTCAATATATAAATCATTTTCAGATCTAAATTCTTCTAACTTTTCACTTACATCATATTCATTTATATTTCCCTTGTTTTCTTCTATCCAATGAATAACTTTAGTAAATGCAATACCATCTTTTATATATACATTTTTTTGATTTTTCATTTCTGTTTCATTTTTTACAGATTTTAATTTAGCTGTTATATTAATTTCATTTTTAACTATTATATCTTCTTTAATGCCTTCATAAAGCCAGTTATTTACTTTTGTTTTATCTAATATAACTTTTTCATTAGATTCAATAGCTTTAACTAAATCTAAAATCTCATCATAATCTTTAATTATAATGTTATTTTCTTTTAAATGTTCAATAACTTCATCGTTAAGTTTATTTTCATCTATACATAAATAAGCTTTATCTAAAGTTATAAGTCCATATGATAGAATCATTGGATTTGAAGGAATATCCCTTCCCCTAATATTATAAACCCATGCTATATCATCTAAAGTTGAAATTAAGTAATTATCAACTTTCTTAGCTTTCATTATTTCTCTTACCATTTCAATTTTTTCTTTTGCTGTATATCCTGTATATT
>CAYPYI010000068.1:0-7527 GCA_964415085.1 uncultured Tissierellaceae bacterium | reverse complement strand
TCATCTGTAAAGAAATCAATCTTTAAAGTTTCCATAAAATCTTTAGGATCTTTTAAATCATTTTGCCATTCTAATAGTTCTCTAAGCCAGGTAAGATTACTATCAAAGTCATTTTCTGTTTTTCCCCCACCTTCTTTGTATTTCCAGTGAGCAGCTATACCATATTCTGCTGTTCTATGCATATCATATGTTCTAATTTGTACTTCAAAAATTTCTCCTTCGGATCCAATTACTGTTGTATGAAGAGATTGATACATATTAGGTTTTGGCATAGCGATATAATCTTTAAATCTACCTGGTAATGGCTTCCATAGTGTATGAACTGCACCCAATACAGCATAACAATCTTTTATACTATCTACTAAAACTCTAATAGCTGTCAAATCAAAGATTTCTTCAAAAGTCTTATTTTGATTTACCATCTTTTTATAAATACTATAAAAACTTTTTGGCCTACCATTTACTTCATTATGAATCCCTAGTTCATTTAATTCTTCATGTAAATCACTAATTATAACATCGATTTCTCGTTCTCTTTGTTTTCTATTAACAGCTACCTTATCTACTAAGTCATAGTAAGTTTCCGGTTCTAAGTATCTTAAAGATAAATCTTCTAGTTCCCATTTAATCTTAGAAATACCTAGCCTGTGAGCTAATGGTGCATAGATTTCTAAAGTTTCAAGTGCCTTTTCTTTCTTTTTAGCTGGATTCATATATTCTAATGTTCGCATATTATGAAGTCTATCTGCTAATTTTACAATAATTACTCTAATATCCTTTGACATAGCTAAAATCATTTTTCTTAAATTTTCAGCCTGTGATTCTTGTTTTGTCCTAAATTTTATTTTCTTAAGTTTTGTAACCCCATCAACAAGATGAGCTATTTCTTCACCAAATAAGTCTACTATATCTTCTCTTGTATACTCTGTATCTTCAACTACATCATGAAGAAGACCGGCAACTATTGTTGCAGTATCCATGTTTAAATCCGCCAAAATTAAAGCTACATGATAGGGGTGTATGAAAAATTCCTCTCCTGAGTTTCTATACTGACCTTCATGAGCTTTTTTTCCAAAATTATATGCTTTTGTTAATAACTCTTTATCTACATTAGGATTATAAGATTCTACTTTTTCTATTAATTTATCTAACATGGTCTCACCTTCTTCATCTACATTCTATAATGTTCTATTATTATTTGTATACTTGTTCTTCCTCTAAATTCATTAATATTAGGATTAAAGATAATGTCAAATTTGAAATTTGTATCTTCACCTTTATACATTAATTCCAAGATATCTTCTCCATATTTATTTATTACATTTTCTTCAAATTCTTCTATGTTATTAAACAATATACCTTCATATATTGAATCTTCCGTTTCTAAATCAAACTTTAATATTTTCCTCTCTCTTCCAAGTTTATATAATCTATTTATTTTTACATTTTTTACCCCAAAACTTGGTCTAGGATTTCCTACCCCATAAGGTTCCAGTTTTCCTATTTCATATATTAAATCAAAGCTTACATAATCTAAAGGTAGTGGTAGGTCTATATAATACTTTTTAGTAAGATCATCTTGTGATAAGTTTGACTTTTCATTAAGACATGATCTTAACTTATCAATATTTTCTTTTTCTAAGGATAAACCTGCAGCCATAGGATGACCTCCAAATTTACTAAGTAAACTTTTACACTCAGTAAGACCTTCGAATATATTATATTCCTCTATGGACCTAGCAGACCCCTTACATCCACCATCATCTGCATCCGTTAAGACTATTGTGGGTCTATAATATTTATCCTTTATTCTTCCTGCTATAATTCCTGCTATACTTTCATGAATTTCAGAATTATATACTACAATGATATCATTGTTTTTTATATCAGTTCCCTCAATTGTGTCTATTATATCGTTTATACCCATTTCTGTCATTTTCTTTCTAGTTTCATTTAAATATTTTAATTCTTTTGATAACTCGTAGGCAATATTTTTATCTGTTGCTTTTAAAAGTTCTACACCTTTATCTGCAGTATCTAATCTACCGGTAGCATTTAATGTGGGCCCTATTATAAATCCTACATGATAAACTCCTATTGGTGATTTTAATTCCAACTCTTTTATTAAAGTTAAAAGTCCTAAATTTTCAGTTTCATTTAGTAATTTTAATCCATATCTTACTATTATTCTATTTTCACCTTTAAGTTCAACAACATCAGCTATAGTAGCAATACTTACATATTCTAAAAAAGAGTAAATATATTCTTCTTCTCTTCCAAATAACTCCACCGAAAGATACTCTAATAATTTATAAGCTACACTAGCACCACATAAGTTTTTAAATGGATATTTACATTTAAAATTTTTAGGATTTACAACAACATTTGCATTAGGCAAAATATATTCTCTTTTACCATCCTTTTCAATAAAAGCCAAATCATGATGATCTGTTATTATTATATCTATACCTAGCTGCTTAGCATACTCCACTTCTTCTAAAGCTTGTATTCCATTATCACATGTTATTATTAAACTTACATTATCGTCATATGCTTTCTTTATTATTTCCTTATTAATGCCGTACCCATCATCAACTCTATTGGGAATATGATAGTCAACAATTCCTCCTAAATCATTTATTACAGTCGTTAAAATGTATGTTGAAATAATACCATCAACATCATAATCTCCTACAACTCTTATAGTTTTGTTATAATCAATATTTTCCTTTATTAATAGTCCTGCTTCTTTTACTCCCAACATTAGATCAGGAGAATGCATTGATTTTAAATCACCATATAAAAATTGCTCTACATCTTCTAGATCTTTTATCTCTCTGTTTGCCAATATCTTAGCAATAACAGGATTTACGTTTAATTCATCTATATAACGTTTAAAATCAATGTCATTATTTTTTATAAACCACTTAGCCACTCTATCACTCCAAAATGTATAATACTATAATTTTAACACTTAATTTAAAACTATTCCAATAATTTTATTATTTATTTAGAAAAAGAAACTGCTTAAGCAGTTTCTTATTTTTTATTTGATAAATCATACCATATGCCTGGTGCTATAAATATAGAAGAATAAGTTCCTGCTAACATTCCTAATATTAAAGGAAGTGCCAGAACTCTTATGGCATCAACGCCTACTATATATAAAATAACCACAGCTGTAATTGTTGTAATTGAAGTATTTATAGTTCTTCTTAATGAAGAATTAATACTATCATTTACTATATCTTTTAAATCTTTATTTCTATTGAATTTCAAATTTTCTCTAACTCTATCAAATATAACTATTGTATCATTTATTGAATACCCTACTATTGTAAGTATTGCTGCTATAAATGAACTGTTTACTGGTAATTTAAATATAGCATATATTGCTATTGTAATAAGAACGTCGTGAATCAAAGCTATAATTGAAGCTAATGCAAACTTAAACTCAAATCTTATACTTATATAAATAAGCATTGCAATTGTAGAAATCCCTATTGATAATAATGCTTTATTTCTTATTTCACTACCCATTGATGGTCCAATCTTTGAAGCAGAAACTTCATCTTGTGAAATATTATATTTATCTTCAAATATCTTAGTAATTTCAAGTACATCTTCATTTGATAAATCAAGAGTACTTTTTATTATCAATTGTTCTTTATCTTTTCCTGCGTGTATCACAGATATATCTTTATCAAATTTTTCTACTAAAGGTGTTATCTCTTCTACACTTACTTCTTTTCCTAGTTCTATTTCAATTACTGTACCGCCAGTAAAATCAATACCATAGTTAAATCCATTTATAAAATACATGGCTAAACCTATAATCAAAACTATAAGTGATACTATTCTATATATTTTCCTATTTTTTATAATATCCATATTATCCCTCCTATGCTCCAAATGCTTTCTCGTTAGTAGTAATATTTCCAATTAGTTTTAATATAACTTTTGATAATACTACACTCGTTAGCATAGAAGTTAATATACCTATAATCAATGTAACTCCAAAGCCTTTAATAGGTCCTATACCAAAATAGTACAATACTATTCCTGCTATTAAAGTAGTTATATTTGAATCCAATACTGAGCTTAATGCTTTATCAAAACCAAAGCTTATTGAACTTCTAACTGTTTTTCCTGATTTAAGTTCTTCTCTGATTCTTTCAAATATCAACACATTTGCATCTACTGCCATACCTATTGATAATATTAAGCCTGCTATACCAGGCAATGTTAATTTCACACCTATTATAGACATCGTATATATAACGATTATTGTATAAGCAATAAGAGATATACATGCTACAACTCCTAAAAGTTTGTACATTGCTATCATGAATATGAATATTAATAAAATTGCTATCATACCTGCTTTTATACTTTTTTCAAATGCTTGTAAACCTAAAGTTGGTCCTATTAAAGATGTTTGATGCTCTTTCATCTCAACTGGTAGTGCTCCCGCATTTATTAAGTTTGATAGATTTTTAGCATACTCTAAATCAAATTTACCTGATATTATAGCCTTGCCATCTGATATAGCAACAGCACCTTCACTTACATGTCCTACTGATGGATATGATATCACTTGATCATCCAAAACAATATATATAATTCTATCTTGTTGATTATCATTATATATTAATCTACCAGTAGCTTCTTTAAATCTTTCTGCACCCTCTTTATCAAATTCTAAGCTTACAACAGGTTCATCTATTCCAAGCTCATTTTTTTGATACATTACATCTGCTTTTTTAACATTTTTACCTGTTAATACAATATTTGCATTAGGTTCTATAAACTGTAATTGTGCAGTCTTTCCAATTAATTCAATTGCTTCTTGAGGATCTTGTATTCCTGCTAACTCAATCCTAATTCTATTATTATTTTCAATTGATATATTCGGCTCACTTATACCTAGACCATTTACTCTTTGTTCCATTATAAGTTTTGTTTGATTCATTAAATCATTTAATTCTTCACCTTGTGCATCAGTTTGTGCTTCTAATACAACATATATACCTCCTGCTAAGTCTAGCCCTAAATCAATGCTATCCTTTGCACTAGGTATATTAAAATCGCCTATTTGTAATCCTTTTACTGCAATAAAACTAGCTAAAACTACTATAGCTAATATTACTACCAACCACGCTATACTTTTATTTTTCATTCGTCAATTTCCTCCTGGTAAGTATAAAAACAAAAAGCAGTGGTCTCCCACTACCTTTTAGTTAAGTATATATTTTTTTACTTTATGTCGGTTTCATCATTTACTACTGATCCAACAGACCACTTAGTTAAATCTAGTCTAGTCTTATTAGCACCTGTCTCTATAGTTATTAAATCTTCCTTAACAACTATAATTTTACCTAATATACCGCCAATAGTAACAATTTTATCTCCAACTTTTATTTCTTCTCTCATCTGTTGGATTTCTTTTTCTCTTTTCTTCTGTGGTCTTATAACAAAAAAGTAAAATATTACTAAAATACCTATAGGCATTATTAAACCTTGTATTTGTTGTGCGTCCATAAACTACCCCTCCTTTAGCATTAGTTACATATAACTAAAAATTTCGCTTAGTCTTATATTATCTTATTATAAGTCATTTTGCAACTAAGTTAAAGGAGGTTTTTATTTTTTTAAATTATATCTACATCTTCATTTTTCATGATTTTATTCATATTTCTAACTGCACACATTTTACCACACATAGTACAAGTATCATCATGCTCTGGAGTAGATTCTTTTCTATATCTTCTTGGTTTTTCTGGTTCAATAGCTAAATTGAACATCTCTTCCCAATCAAGTTCTGCCCTAGCGATGCTCATTTCATTATCCCAGTTTCTAGCACCTTTAACTCCTTTAGCTATGTCTGCTGCGTGAGCTGCTATTTTACATGCTACAATTCCTTCCATCATATCTTCTAATGTAGGAAGTCTTAAGTGTTCTGCTGGTGTTACATAGCATAAAAATGATGCTCCGTATGTAGCTGATATTGCTCCACCTATTGCTGCTGTTATATGGTCATATCCTGGTGCAACATCTGTTACTATAGGTCCTAATACATAAAAAGGAGCTCCATGACATAATTTTTGTTGAATCTTCATATTTGATTCAATCTCATCTATGGACATATGTCCTGGGCCTTCAATTATTATTTGAACATCTTTTTCCCAAGCTCTTTTTGTAAGTTCTGCAAGAACTATTAATTCCTCAATTTGAGAAACATCTGTAGAATCTTTAATTGATCCTGGCCTACATGCATCTCCTAAACTTAAAGTAACGTCATATTCTTGACATATATCTAATAATTCATCAAAATGTTCATAAAATGGATTTTCATTCCCTGTCATTTCCATCCATGAATAAATTATAGATCCACCACGTGATACTATATTCGTTAGTCTTTCATTATTTTTAAATCTACTACCAGTAGCTTTATTTATACCACTATGTATAGTCAAAAAGTCCACTCCATCTTCAGCATGCATTCTAGCAACATCTAACCATTCTTGACTTGTAATATCTTTTAATTCTTTATTATAGTAAACTACAGCATCATATATTGGAACTGTTCCAATTATAGCTGGACACTCTTTAGTTAGCTTTCTTCTAAATATGTGAGTTTCTCCATAACTACTTAAATCCATTATAGCTTCAGCACCCATATCAATTGCTTTATCCACTTTTTTCATTTCTTCTTCAAAGTCTAAACAATCTCTAGATGTTCCTAAATTAACATTTATTTTTGTTCTTAATGGGTTACCAATTCCTTCTGGATTTAAAGATGTATGTTTCTTATTTGCAGGTATAACAACAACCCCTTTAGCAACATATTCCATTAATTCATTTACATCCATATTTTCTTTTTTAGCAACTATTTCCATTTCTTTTGTAATAATACCTTTTTTAGCTGCATTCATTTGTGTAGTATAATTCATTATATTTATCTCTCCCTATATTTATATTGAACTTAATATAATGGGGAATAAAAAATGCTTGCCTAAGGGCAAGCATAATAATACTTATAATTAAAGCTTCCCTACGCTAGTCTTAACTAACAGGTTCTAAGGGTCAGGTTTTAACCTTCTCAACCAAACGGTCCCCCCGCAGTATATTAAATTCTATTTTAAATTATATCATACATATATTTATATTCAAATTATTTATTATAACCATATTTTTCATAGAACTCATCTTTATATTCTAAAAGCCTATCTTCTCTAATAGCTTGTCTAATATTTTCCATAAGTTTAAGTAAGAAATATAAGTTATGAATAGTTAATAGTCTTGCTCCTAATATTTCATCTACTGTAAATAAGTGTCTTATATAAGCTCTTGTATAATTTTTACATGCATAGCAATCACACTCATGGTCTAATGGTGTAAAATCTCTTTTGAATTTTGCATTCTTTATAGTTATTCTACCGCTACTAGTCATTGCTGCACCGTTTCTAGCAATCCTTGTAGGTAAAACACAATCTGCCATGTCTATTCCTCTTATTACTGATTCAA
>CAYPYI010000067.1:0-7569 GCA_964415085.1 uncultured Tissierellaceae bacterium | reverse complement strand
ATCCTTGTAGGTAAAACACAATCTGCCATGTCTATTCCTCTTATTACTGATTCAAATAAATAATCTGGGGAACCTACACCCATATTATATCTCGGTTTATCTTCTGGTAACAATGGAACTGTATGGTCTAATATCTCACACATCATTTCAAGAGGTTCACCAACGCTTAGCCCTCCTATTGCATATCCTGGAAAATCCATAGCTACTAGATCTTTAGCACTTTGAGTTCTTAAATCTTTATACATACCACCTTGAACAATACCAAATAATGCTTGTTTATCCCAATCCTTATGATAATCTTTACATCTTTGTGCCCACCTTGTAGTTCTTTCCATTGAATGTTTTACATATTCATAAGAAGCAGGATATGGTGCACATTCATCAAATACCATCATAATATCTGAACCTAAAGCATTTTGTATTTCAATAGATTTTTCAGGACTTATAAAATGTTTACTTCCATCTATGTGAGATCTGAATTCAACACCTTCTTCAGTTATAGTTCTTCTATCACCCAAACTAAAAACTTGAAAACCCCCACTATCTGTTAAAATAGGTCCATCCCAATTCATGAATTTATGAAGGCCACCAGCTTCTTTAACTAAGTCATGGCCTGGTCTTAAATATAAGTGATAAGTATTACCTAAAATAACACTTGATCCTATTTCTTTTAATTCTTCTGGCGTCATTGTTTTAACAGTAGCCTTTGTACCTACCGGCATAAAAGCTGGTGTTTCGATTATACCATGAGGAGTATGTATCTCCCCTAATCTTGCATTTGTCTGTGAATCTTTTTTTATTAATTTATATTCTAAAGCCATACTAACCTCCTATTTTATAAGCATTGCATCCCCAAAACTAAAAAATCTATACTTTTCATCTACAGCTATTTTATAAGTATTCATTATAGTTTCATGACCTGCAAGTGCACTTACTAACATCATTAAAGTAGACTCTGGTAAATGGAAATTTGTAATCAAATTATCAACTACTTTAAATTTATAACCTGGATAAATAAATATATCAGTCCAACCAGATTTTTTTATATCTGTATATTCATAATCAAATGCAGACTCTAATGTTCTTAATGATGTTGTTCCTACTGCATATACTTTTTTATTGTTTTTCTTTGTTTGTAAAATTGTATTTATAGTTTCATCAGAGATGCTAAAAAACTCTGAATGCATTTTATGTTCTTCAATATTATCAACTCTTACAGGGCTAAAAGTTCCTAAACCAACATGTAGAGTTACATATTGAATATTTACACCTTTATTTTTTATTTTTTCAAGAAGTTCTTTTGTAAAGTGAAGCCCAGCTGTTGGTGCTGCTGCAGATCCAACATGCTTTGAATATACTGTTTGGTATCTTTCTTGGTCTTCTAATTTTTCGTGTATATAAGGTGGTATTGGCATCTCACCTATCTTACTTAATGCTTCTAAAAATATACCTTCATAACTAAATTTAATTATCCTTGTTCCTTCTTCTGTAATATCAATTACATCAGCTTCTAATAAGTTTTCTTCAAATATAATTTTTGTGCCAATCTTAGCTTTCTTTCCTGGTTTTACAAGGCACTCCCAACAATCTTTTTCTAATTCTTTGATTAATAGAAATTCTATAATCTCCTCTTTATTTTCTCTATGCCCATAAATCCTAGCAGGTAATACTCTAGTATCATTTAATACAATAGTATCTCCTTCCTCAAGGTATTGTACTATATCTTTAAATCTTTTATGATTTATTTCTTCTGACTTTCTATCTAAAACAAGTAACCTTGATGTATCTCTATCTTCTAATGGGTGTTGTGCTATTAATTCCTCTGGTAAATCATAGTAAAAATCTTTTGTTTCCATATTTCTTTTCTCCTATATTATTTATTTATTTCTACATTTTTATAGTAATGTTTTATAATATCCTTATAAGAATATCCTCTTTTAGCCATCTCCATAGCTCCATATTGGCTCATACCAACTCCGTGCCCATACCCACTACCTCTAATCACAATTCCAACATTACTAATATTTATATTTGTATCATTAATATACTTTAATTTATCTTTACTAAGTAGTCTTTCCTGACCACTTATAATTTTTTTATTTCCCTTATCATCAACTGCAATATCTCTTGATATATTAAGTTTTACTTTACTATTATTAGAATCCATAATGAATATAGTATTATTATTGCTAGTATCACTTTTAGAATTAATTGTAAATAATGTGCTTTTCAAATAAGTATTCCCCATTATTGTCCTAAATCTATTACCAGTGATTGTTTCACTTTTACTACTACCAACAATCTCTAACTCATTAACTCTTCCTGAAGGTGATGTTGATTTAATTTTCATATCTATAATTCTACCAACATTAATACCAGCACTTCTTAGTTTTGACTCTATCTCCTCCGGTTTCAAAACTAACTCCCAATTTGAATAATTATCATTTTCTGAAAATTCATCTTTGATACCTATTAAGTATGGGCTTTCTCCTCCCCAAACATGCTTACTACTTTCCGTTACACCACCACTACTGGCATGATAAGGAGTATTTGCAACCTCATTATTATAAGTTATATATTCCTTATTTGTCAATTTAACTGCTTCTGTAGTAGTTCCTTTTTCACTATTCATACCACCATATACTTGACAATGTGTTGTGGTACAAAGATCAAATCCTTCATTTTTATGTTTCCCAAGATTTGCATAAGCAAAGGTTCTAGCCACTACAGCTTGGGCTTTTAGAGCTTCAATATTTGAGCTCGCTGGTATCTCTCTTGGTACTACTCCATATAAGTATTCTTCGATTAATATATTATTAATTATATTATTATTAAAAAGCTTAATATTGCCTCTATATTTATTATTATTTACTATAAAACATTCTCCTATAGGTGTTATTATACTTGATGGTTTTACTTTATATTCTTCATTATTATCATCAATAATTGTAACTTCATCTTTACTAGAGTCTTTAATCGTTATATACTTTGTTTCGACTTCTTCTAAGTTTAAATCATCTAATATTTTAAAGCCTTTATCTAATTCTATACTAGTTCCAGCTCCATATCCTGCGACTTTTACATCTATATAGTCATAATTATCTGCAAATACATTCATAGAAAAAGCTAATACAAATATAACTATCATAATTAAAATCTTTTTATTTTTCATATCACACCTCTTTTTCAAACGGTATACCAAAGTGATCATAAGCTCTTTTTGATACTATTCTGCCCCTTGGAGTTCTATTTAAAAATCCTATTTGTAGTAAGTACGGTTCATAAACATCCTCAACAGTTACTTTTTCTTCTCCAGTGGCTGCTGATAAAGTATCAATTCCAACAGGTCCTCCATCAAAATTATTTATAAGTGTCATAATTAAGTTTCTATCAGTAGAGTCCAGTCCTAAATCATCTACTTCTAATATTTCTAATCCTCTTTTTGCAACTTCCCACGTAATTACACCATCAGCTTTTACTTGAGCATAATCTCTAACTCTTTTTAAAAGTCTATTTGCAATTCTAGGAGTTCCTCTAGATCTTCTTGCAATTTCCAATGCACCTTCTGCATCAATTTCAATTTCTAATATACTGGCACTTCTTACTATTATATTCTGTAAATCTTTCTCATTATATAACTCTAAGTTTAATAAGACTCCAAATCTATCTCTAAGTGGTGATGTTAGCTGACCAGCCCTTGTTGTGGCACCTATTAGGGTGAAGTCTGCAAGGTCAAGTCTTACAGATCTAGCTGATGGACCTTTACCTATTATTATATCAAGTGCTTTATCTTCCATTGCAGGATAAAGAATTTCTTCAACAGTTCTATTTAACTGATGAATTTCATCAATAAACAATACATCCCCCTCTGAAAGGTTGGTTAGAATACTTGCTAAATCGCCAGGTCTTTCAATAGCAGGTCCAGATGTAGTTCTCATACTTACACCCATCTCATTAGCTATTATATTGGCAAGTGTAGTTTTACCTAAACCTGGTGGACCATGAAGTAATACATGATCTAAAGTTTCTTCTCTTCCCTTTGCCGCTTTTATAAATATATCTAGCTTTTGTTTTACTTTTTTTTGACCTATATACTCATTCAACCACTTAGGCCTTAAGCTTCCTTCAATTTCTAAGTCATCTTCTAAAACTCCACCAGATATTATTCTGTTTTCATTTTCCATATATAAATTCTCCTTTAGTTTCTAGATAAGACTTTTAAAGCTTCTTTTATTATATCTTCAACCTTCATTGTTTCACAGTCAAATTCTCTTATAGCTTTTTCAGCTTCAAATTTTAAATATCCTAAACTCATTAAAGCATCTACTGCTTCATCATGGTCTTTAGTTGGCATTTTACCTTCTATTAAATCTTTCTCATCTAATTCTCCAACCTTATCTTTTAATTCTAAAACCATTCTTTGAGCCGTTTTTTTCCCAATACCTGGTGCTTTTGATAAGGTATCATAATCCTTTGTATGTATAGCCATCTTAATCTGACTAGGTGATATCGTGGATAAAATGTTTAAAGCTGTTTTTGGACCAATACTCGCTACTTTTAAAAGCAAGTTAAACATTTCAATTTCTTCTTTTGTAATAAATCCATAAAGAACCATTGCATCATCTCTTACATGAAGTTTTGTATACATCATTACGCTTTTATCTCCTAGATTCATCTCTAACATGGATGTTGTTGATGTACTAACCTTATAACCTATCCCACCATTTTGTACTACAACATAATCCTCTTGCATATCTACTATATCTCCAATTATAAAATCTATCATATATTATCTCCTTTATTTCATTTTAAATGAGTCTTTAAATTTAAGACTACTACCATGGCATAATGCTATAGCTAAAGCGTCTGCAGCATCATCTGGTTTAGGTATTTCTTTTAAGTTCAAAAGTATCTTTACCATTTCTTGAACTTGCCTTTTTTCCGCTCTACCATATCCTACAACTGCCTGTTTTACTTGAAGTGGAGTATATTCATATACATTTAATCCATTTCTTACTGCCGCTAAAATCTGAACACCTCTTGCTTGGCCTACTGTTATTGCTGTTTTAACATTTTTATTAAAAAACAATTCTTCTATTGCAACATCTGTAGGTTTATATTTATCAATTAAATCTTCTAATTCATCATAAATAATCGTAAGTCTTTCTGGAACTGCCAATTCAGATCCTGTTGTTATACAACCATATTCTAAAGGTGTAAACTTATTACCTTCACACTTTACTAAACTATATCCAGTTAATGCTATCCCTGGGTCAATTCCTAATATTACCATTAAGTTCCCCTTTCTAAAATTATATAATTATATTGTACCATATATAATATACAATAAAAAACTAAGTTAGTTAACTAACTTAGTTTGTCTTATTTATATCTTTTTAAAAGTCTATCATTTAATCCGTTCCAGTAAGCTTCCTTAAATACCTCATAACCTTTTTTTAGAATTATATCAAATATTACCTCATATATTTCATCTAACTCATCAAGCGTTAAAATACCTGTATCCTCTTTTATATTTAGCTTTGAGTAATTTAAAGACATAGTAAGCTGTTTATCTAAATATTTATTTAATTCCCTTACTTTAGGCTTTATTATTGTCTGTGAATACTTTTCAATTGTTTTATATAATTTCTCAGTCTTTTCTTCATCTCTTTCTAATTCTTCAAAAACTTTCATTTTATATTCACTAATTTCTTTATCTTTATCTTCAAAATGAAATAAATATTTCAAATTATATAATTCAGGTACAGAGTAGTGTTTAATTGCTATATTTTCAAGACCATTTGTAGCCCTATTACTTAAATAACCGTACTTATATCCCTCTATATATAAAAATAATTCTAATCTATTTACATCTTCATGTATTAATTCACTCAAATTATAAGCTATCAAATGGTTACCTTTTTTATCCTTAAGTAACCTCCTTATACTTTTTCTCAGACTATGCATTGAAATGTATCTAGGAAAAATATTATTAATATTATTTTCTATTTCATATAGGTTTAGGAGAATATGTATGCAATTTGTATCTTTGTTGAATAAAAAATTATATTTTAAACCTTCATATAAATCGTAGGTTTCTTCAGTTGATAGTGCCATATTTCTCCCCCTTTGTGTCCTTTATTACTTATTTGAGAAATAAAAAGATATATTGATATCAATATATCTTTTTATTTATTTCTCTAAACTATACTTCAAATGCAATTTGAGTGTAAATAGCTTCTGAATACTCTTCAATAGTTTCAAGAATAAAATTAGCTATTTTTATATTCATTAAATTTGCAAAATCTAAATCATTTGCAAATCCTTCATTTTGTAAATAAAGATCTAGTCCATTTTCTATAAAACCCTTTATACTATCATATAAATTTTCAACATCATTGTTTATATTTATATCTTCAAAGTCTACAATATTGTTATTAAAAGTATGAGTTTTACTAAACTCTTCTAAATCAGATTCATATTTAATATGTTTTATCATTACGTCTTTAGACACATTAAAAGTCCACCTTTTAGCATGTGGTAAACAAAAATAATCTGATATATAATGGGATATTAATCCTATTTTTTTACTTAATATTTTAATCGCTATTGGATCTAATACTCTATTGAATTCTATATATCTACTAACATATATTACTTTAATAATTTCTTTAACTATATAATCTATACTTTCATCTTTATAATGCCTAACAAATTTATATTGTGGCAGTATATCCGGTGCAATTGACCACCATAAAAGTCTATTTTTATCAAGTTTTAAATCATACTTCTCGTAAACATTATCGTAAATATTGGAAGCTATAATTTTATGCGTTTCTGCAAATATTTTAACCAACTCCCTTTTATATTTACTACTTACAGTATTCTTATTCTATAATAAATCTACAGTTTAGTCAACTTTTACATTAAGAAAATCTTGACTTTTTTCTAAAGTTTTAGCATAAACGTTATAATCTTTTTCTGAATATAATACAATTTTTATTTTTTCTATTAAAGTATTCTTATTTACATAATTAATAATTGTATCTATTGCTATTTTTGAAGCTTTTTTTATAGGATAGCCATAAGCGCCAGTAGATATTGAAGGAAAAGAAATACTCTTTATATTATTATATTCTGCTAATTTCAAAGAGTTTAAATAGGCACTTCTTAATATACTAGCATCACTATCATCTTTATATATTGGGCCTACAGTATGAATTATATATTTTGATTTTAAATTATAAGCTTTTGTAATTTTTGCATGTCCTGTTTTACATCCCTTTAGCTTTATACACTCTCTCAGAAGATCTGGACCAGCTTTTTTATGAATAGCACCATCTACACCTCCGCCACCCAAAAGAGAATTATTTGCAGCATTTACTATTGCCTCTGTATCTTGATTGGTTATATCATCCATTAATATTTCTATATCCGTTTTATTTATTTTTATATTAATCATAATATCCTCCTAAAATATATTATATAGTATGTACATAAAAAAAAGAAAGGCTTAGCCTTTCTTTCTTATTTTATTAAATCTACTAAACCTTCACTTACTTTCTTTAC
>CAYPYI010000066.1:0-7606 GCA_964415085.1 uncultured Tissierellaceae bacterium | reverse complement strand
CTGTTAATGTTGTTTTACCATGGTCAACGTGACCTATAGTTCCTATATTAACATGCGGTTTAGTTCTTTCAAATTTTTCCTTAGCCATTTCTTTCTTCTCCTCCTATAATTTTCTAGTTTGGAGCCCACGACCGGAGTTGAACCGGTGACCTCTTGCTTACCATGCAAGTGCTCCACCTTCTGAGCTACGTGGGCTGATTCCTAAACATTTTACTACTTTTACCCTTAAATGTCAATTGATACAGACTTTATTAAGCAGGTATTAGTACCATTGTATCACTAAAGTAATTTATCTACTATATATACTATATCTTTTTGACAATCTCAGATTTTAAATTCATAGACCCAAACCCGTCTATTTTACAACTTATATCGTGTCCATCTTGTGCATCCTGTAATAGAGTAATATTTTTTACTATAGTACCCATTTTAAGTGGTTGTGATGATCCTTTAACTTTTAAATCTTTTATTACAGTTACATCATCACCATCATTTAATTCATTTCCAAATGCATCTTTAATTTTCGCATTCTCTATTTCTCTTTCCATGTCTGCTTTAGTCCACTCAAAAAAGCATTCTGGACATACATATAAACCCATATCCTCATATGTATATTCGGAATTACATTTCGGACAATTTGGTAATGCCATATTTCCTCCCCCTTCCTGAATAATAAGTATTATTATCCCTTTATAATAATACCATAAACCTTACAATTAAGTAAGATAAGAATATTAATTTAATATTTTAGTAATATAACCATAAAAAAATTATAATTTTGGAAATGATTTATAAGTTTTAAAAACATATCTCCATAATAAGTGTAAGAAAATAACATTATCTTTATATATTATTATTCTAGCTTTATTTATATCCTAATAGTATATTGTTTTTAATTTACAAGCATACAAATCTATCTAAATTAAGTGTTATCTATTTCATGATTTCTAGCTAGCTTACTTATATATTCTTTTTTATATTGTCATATAAAATATACCTAAGGAAAGTTTATTTCTTATGTAAAAATTTATTTTATGCTATAATCTAATAGATTAGGAGGCGCGTAAAATGATTTATATAGAAGATTTTATAGTTCATATTTTAGATTCAAATGCACAACTGCCTGTTCTTTCTGAACATGTACATCCTGAAGATTTAGATATTAATAAGTATATTACTACTCATATAGAAAAATCTTTAGATGATATTAGTACTAAAAAATTCAAAAATATAGATAGTCCTAAAATTATAGAACTATTTAATGACTTAAATAAAAAAGATTTATTTCTAGAGAGCAGTAAAAAGTTAGCTAAACTTATTTATGAAATTATTTATAAAAATGGTATAGATCCATTGGATTTAATAGTTACAAATTTCACTTTAAATTCAAAGAAATATATAGGTGTTTTCTTTATGTATTATAGAGTATCCTATCTTCATGATATTGAATACTTAGATGATAAAAATCTAAATAAATTAGTAAAGAATATTACATCTCTAGCAAATGAAAACCAAAAAATTGATGAGTTTATTTTTTATAATGTAGATGATGATGAGTTTATTTTCAAGGAAAAAAACCATGATATTGATGGAATAAAAGAACCTATTATTTCTAAGTATATATTGGAAGTAGATGTTTTACTATCTCCAAAAGAAAAACTAGATATATTAAATAAAACTAGTAAAAAAATTGTAAAAGATTATTATGACGATAGTGTTAATAAGCTAGCGGAAGTTAATAAAATTATACTAGATAATGTTGAAACAAAAGGATATATTGATGTAGAGGATGTTAAAGATAAAGCCTTTAAAGATAATCCAGAAGTAAAGCAAGCTTATGATGATGAAATGCTAGGAAAAGGTTTAAATGATAAAGAGCTTTCAATAGATGGTCTAGAGAAAAGATTACCTCAGTTTCAAAAAATTATTCTTGATGATGAAATTGAAATAAAAGTTCCTGTTGAAATATTAAATGATAAAGAAAAACTAGAGTTCATAGTAAATTCTAATGGCACAGTATCAATTATTCTAAAAGATTTAGTAGATATTAAACAAAGATAAATCAAACCTAACTATAAGATATAGTTAGGTTTTTTATCATATTAATTTTAAATATGTTAAAATATAACAAAAGGAGGATTAATTATGGAAAATATTAACTCTAAAACCAAAAAAGGTTTGTCGTCATACCAGATTAAACTAATTGCAATGATATTGATGGTATTTGATCATATATACTATTATTTTTCGTATACAGAAGTTATACCTATACAATTTAAATGGGTTGGTAGAATTGTAGCACCATTATTTATATTTATATCTCAAGAAGGTTTTTATCATACCAGGGATAGAGTAAAAATGTTATCAAGACTATATATTTCTTTTGTAATAATGAATCTTTTAAATCTTTACATACCTATTTTAATACCAAGATCTGATAATATAGCTGTGATGCACTCTATGTTTGGGACTTTATTTTTACTTGGCATTCATATTATAATATATGATTATATAAGTGAAAATTATCAAAATAAAAATATAAAAAAAGTTATTTTAGGATCAATATTAATGCTTTTACCTTCACTTTTAAGTATACTTATAGTTTATTTAATGCCTATATTACCTAGTAAACTTTTTGTATTTATTCTAACATTAATACCTTTACCACTTTTCGTTGAAGGTAGTATAGTATTTATAATACTAGGATTGTTATTTTATACATTTAGAGATCAAAAGACATCTTTAGCAATTGTTTATACAATGTTTTGTATTACATTTTTACCACTTAGAGATCTTTCATTAAAAACTATATTACAGAACTATCAATGGATGATGATTTTTGCATTACCTATTATTTTAAATTATAACGGTGAAAAGGGGAAAGATTCGAAATTCTTATTTTACATATTCTATCCACTTCATATATATGTTTTATATATAATATCAGCACTAACATTTACAAATTAAAAATAAGTTCCCTAGGGAACTTATTTTTTTGATTCTTTTAATGCTTTTTTTATTAATTTATATTCTTCTTCGAAAGATTGTTCTCCCATTTGGGACCTTATTTTTTCTATTAAAGCTAGAGCTTTTTCATACTCCATCTTGTTTGAATATTCTAAAATCTTGCTATAAGCAATTATAATTCCTACATCATTATAAACTCCATCAAATCTATCGAAAACTTTTTTATTGTCTTCCATAATTTTTATAGCTTCATCAACATATCCAGCCTTGAATGATACCATAGCCAAACTTGCATTATAAACCACTCTTGCTTGTTTAGGCAATGATTTTTCATCTAATTCTAAAAGTAAATTTCTTGGTGTTTCAAAGTCTTTTTTTATATCATATCCAGATATCAAAAACATTATTATTTTTAGCTTAGAGATTGGATCTTTTTCTTCATCTAAATATTCTTCATTAATTTTTATAAATTCTTCAACCTTATTCTTTTCTAATAATTCAAAACTAGGGAGTACCTTTTCATTTAACTTCTTTTGCTTTCTAATAAGTGTTAAGGTATAAATAAGTGTTACTATAACTGCTACAAGTGCTAAAAGTATACCATATTTAAATGTTGATAAATTATATTCTTTAGCTACAAGTCCTACAGCTGCACCTATTATTAATCCTATTAATATTTTTACATATTTACTACTCATCTAATTCCTCCATTATAATTTTCTAATTATATTTTCATATTCATCCTTAAAAGCATCATTTCCTAAAGATTTTCTAGCTTTTTCAATAACTTCTAAAGCTTCTTTATACTTCTTTTTTTCTTCTAAAGTAACTATATCTACATAGCTTACCATAATACCTGGTTCTTTATAAGTTCCCCTATACTTAGAAAACTCCGATTTATTTTTTTCTAAAATCTCATACGCTTCTTTAATATGATTTGATTTAAAACTCATTACACAAAGTGTTGCTTGATGAATTACTTTATCTTCTTTTGTTAAATATTTTATATCTATTTCTTCTAGTAATTTCCTAGGAGTATTGTAATCTTTCTTTTTTTCATAACCAACAATTATAAATAGTATTATTTTAAGTTTAATAGATGGATTATTCACACCCTCTAATGTTTCTTCATTTACTTTTATAAATTGGTTTACCTTGTTTTCTTCTAACAGTTCTAAAGTTGGAAGTAACTTTTTATTAAGTTCTACCTCAGCATTAATATTTTTACTTTTTCTAAATAATAAAGCTACAACAATTATAAGTCCTATTATAACTGTACTCATACCTTTACTTAACCCCAGCACTGCAAAAGCCTTAGCCAGAGCTGCTCCAACTAGTATAGCTACCACCGTACTTACATATAACTGCTTTCTATCCAAGATTACTCCTCCTTTATTTTCCTATATCAAGTTCCCTAGCATAATAAAATAAATATTGTTGAGCATAACCTGCTAAATCTTTAAACAGTAAATCTCCCTGCTTCGATATATTCTTCAAGCTCGTTTCTTCTTTTAAATAAAAATATTCCATAACTCTTTTTACCCACACATCAACTGGGAAAGCATCACTTTTATCATATGCAAAAAGTAAAATACAATCAGATACTTTTGGCCCTACACCAGGTAGTTCCATAAGTTTTTCTTTACCTTCATTTCTTGATAAAGAAAATATCTCTTCTATGTCTATCTCATTATTTGCTATCATATTACTTGTATCTATTATTCTTTTATCTCTAAATCCAACCCTTGCTTTTTCTCTTAAATCTAATACATCAACTTTCGCTAACTTTTCTGCCGTTGGAAATGAAAAGTAATCTGTACCATTATAATTCTCTATAAAATCTCCATATTCTTTAGCTATAATCTCTATTGATTTTCTAATTCTTGGAATTTGATTATTAGCAGAAATTATAAATGATATAATAGTTTCAAATGGTTCCTGATTTAATATTCTTATACCTTTACCAAACTCTGTTGCATCTTTTAGTATATTATCGTCTTTTGACAATATCTTCTTTATTTCTTCATAATCTGTTGATAAATCAAAATAGTGATACCATATATTTTTAAAATCATCCATATTTGTATTATCTATATGAATGTCATCTCCAGTTTTCAAAACATTTATTACTCGATTATAAGCTATTGTAGTATAACTTCCATCCTCATTTTTATACCATCTAAATGCTTGTCCACACTCAAATATATGCTCTGGATCAAAACTTTTTATATCTTTTAGGATTATTTTTTTTTCTTCTTCTATAACATTATACTCCAAAACATCACCCCACCTTTAATACTTCTATAACTTCATTATATATGTAAAAATATATAAATAAAAGCATAGATTAATCTATGCTTTTATAAGTACTTGTATTTAATTTAAAAATTACTCGTTTTCTTTATCTTTGCTTGCTTTTATAAAATAAGATAATGCAAATAAACTTTCACTTAATCTTACCGTCTCTAATGCTACATCTTCAGGAACATCTAGATCAATCGGTGTAAAATTCCATATTCCTTTTACTCCAGCCTCAACATAAATATCAGCTATTTCTTGGGCTAACTCTTTAGAAGTTGTTATAACTCCTATATCTACATTATTATCAATTATAAATTCTCTAAGCCCATCAACATGTTTTACTTCAAATTTACTTCTTTTGAATCTAGTATCATCAGTTCTTGAATCAAACATACCAATTATATCAAATCCTGAGTCTCTAAAGCCACCATAGTGAGCTATAGCATGTCCAAGATTTCCAGCACCAGTAACTACAACTTTGTGCTTATTTTCAAGACCTAAAATCTTACCAAGTTCAGTATGAAGTTCTTCTACATTATAACCATAACCTTGTTGTCCAAATCCTCCAAAATTATTTAAATCTTGTCTTATTTGAGACGCTGTAAATCCTGATAATTCACTTAGTTCTTGAGATGAGATTCTACTTATATCTTTCTCTAATAACTCTTCTAAATACCTATAATATTCTGGAAGTCTTCGAATAACAGTAATGGATACTTTCTTGTCTTTTGTCATATTGTTTCACCACCTACCGTTTACTATTTAATTTACTTTATACAATCTAAACTAACTAATATTATTTTATCAGTTTGTTTATAATTTTGCAATTAGATTAATCTACACTCATTTAATAAAACTATTAAAATATCAATAATTTGATATAATTTATATATATACAAATTAGGAGGCAAATTATGAATATATTATCTTGTAAAGATATTTCAAAAACATATATAACAGATTTAATTTTTGAAAATGTAAGTTTCCAAGTTAATTCTTCAGATAAGATTGGTCTTATTGGACTAAATGGCTCTGGAAAAACTACACTTTTTAATATTCTATCTGGGAAAATAAAAAATGATGATGGTGAATTATATATTAGAAAAAACATTAGAATAGGATACTTACAACAACATGTGAATATATCTGATGAAAAGAGTATTTTTGAATCATGTTTAGAAGTATTCAAAGAATTAATAAAAATGGAAGAAGATCTTCGCTCTATGGAGGTAGAAATTTCTAACAAGGCAGAAGATGAAAATAGTAAAAATCTAGATGAACTCATGGAAAAATATGGCACCACACTTGAAAAATTTAATGAATTAAATGGATATGGATATAAATCAGAAATAAGAGGGGTTCTGACAGGACTAGGTTTTAAAGAAGCTGATTTTAATAAAAGTATTAATATTTTAAGTGGTGGACAGAAATCACGTGTTGAACTTGCTAAATTGCTTTTAGAACAACATGATTTGCTACTTCTTGATGAGCCTACAAACCATTTGGATATTAATGCAATTAATTGGCTTGAAGGTTATTTATCTGACTATAATGGGGCTATGATAATAATATCTCATGATAGATATTTTCTTGATAGAGTTGTTAATAAAATTTTCCATATGGATAATAAAACTCTAAAAGTTTATAACAGTGATTATACTTTATTTATGAGGCAAAGAAAGAAAGATTTAGAGGTTCTAAAAAAACAATACGATAATCAGCAAAAAGAAATTAAAAGGCAAGAAGAAATTATAGAAAGATTTGCAAATTATGGTGATGCCAGATATATTAAACAAGCTCAAAGTAGACAAAAACTTTTAGATCAAATGAAAAAAATACCGCCACCTTCAGAAAATAAATCTAGTAAAATTAGTTTCCATCCCAATGTAGAAACAGGTTTTGATGTATTGAGTGTAGAAAATGTAAATAAATCTTTTGGAGACTTACATTTATTAAAGGATGTGAATTTAAATATATACAAAGGAGATAAAGTAGGTTTAATTGGGCCTAATGGTGTTGGGAAAACTACTTTATTTAAAATTATTCTTGGCAAAATCGAAAAAGATAGCGGTGAAATTAAGCTAGGAAGCAACGTTGTTCCTGGTTATTTTGAACAAGAAATGGAAAGTTTAAATCCAGAAAATACTGTTATAGATGAGGTTTGGGATAGTTTCCCCAAAATGACTTATCATGAAGTAAGAACAATACTTAGTCAGTTTCTATTTATTGGTGATGATATATTAAAGGAGATTAAGGACTTAAGTGGCGGCGAAAAAGGGAGAGTTAATTTACTTAAGTTAATGTTTTTGACTTCTCCTATTTCTATTCCAGTTATAAT
>CAYPYI010000065.1:0-7721 GCA_964415085.1 uncultured Tissierellaceae bacterium | reverse complement strand
TGGAAATTAAAAGAAATAAACAAGTTGTGGACAATAGGAGAAAAGATCTAGCTTTAAAAAGTGATACTGAATTAAATAGCTTAGACGAAAAGACACTGGAGATTCTTAATAAAATAAGTAAAAATCTTTAGGAGGTAAGCTATGGAAGTAATTAGTAAGGAAGATTATGAGCAATATTTCTTAATAGACAAAGCTCAGACAGGAGATAAAGAAGCAAAAGAAACACTATTAAAGCAGTATTCATATCTTGTAAAGAATACTGTAAGTAATTATTATATTTCGGGAGGAGAGGCTGAAGACTTAGTTCAAGAAGGAAATATAGCTTTTTGTAACGCAGTTGATAGTTTCAACACTGAGAAGAACTGTAGATTTGAATATTTTGCAAAATTGTGTATTAAAAGAAGGGCGATTTCAGTAATCAAGGCATATTCTAGAAAGAAGAATATACCACTTACTAATTATTGCTCCTTAAATGAAAAACCTTTAAATAGTGAAAATAACCTGTATGATATTTTAAAAAATGATGGTGCCTTTGATCCTTTAGAAGTTATTTTGGAATATGAAGAGAATGATATAGTAAAAAATACAATAAATACTAAACTTTCTAATCTTGAAAAAGAATCTATTTTACTCAAGATGAAAGGTTATAGTTATAAAGATATATCAGAACTATTAAATGTAAAAGCAAAAAGCATAGATAATGCGATTCAAAGGGCAAAAGCAAAAATTGAAATAGATTTAAAAAAGGAAGAGTATATATATTAAATTTAACCCTTTTGGATTAATCCAAGAGGGTTTTTAGATTAATTGTAGAGGTGGATTATGAAGTTTGTAGATATAAATAGTTATTTAATAATAGTTATACTTTTTATAGTTATTATATATGTATTGATAAAAAGATTATTTAAAAGTGAGTATAACTATGGTGAGGATACAGTTGAGAAGATTCTTGATACCTTGCCAAGAAGTTATAGAGTACTAAATGATATAATGATACCTACAAAAAATGCTACAACACAAATAGATCATATAGTTGTATGTAAAAAAGGTGTATATGTAATAGAGACCAAAGCTTTAAATGGAGTAGTTTATGGAAATGAGTATTCTAGAGAATGGACACAGGTGTCAAAAGATAAAAATATAAAGATTCATAATCCTATATTTCAAAATAAAGGCCATATATCAGCTTTAAAATATTTATGTAGAGATTATAAGCATATAGAATTTATTCCTGTTCTTACATTTGCTGATTTTACAAAGCTAAGTGTAGATGTTGAAAATTATCCTATAGTAAGATTTAAAAACTTAAGGAAATTTATTAAAAAATATAGAAGTAAAAATCTAACTAATAAAGAAGTTAAAGAAATATATAAATTAATAAAATCAGCTAATATAAAAAATCCTTTAGAAAAGAAAAGACACATTCAAAGGATAGAAAATAACAAAAAAGAATTTGAAAAGAATATAAATAAAAAAATATGCCCAAGATGTGGGCATAAATTAAAGAAAAAGAGAATAAAAAGAAATAAATATCTATATTGTAATAATTGTAACTTCAAAGATTTATTATAACTGCATTTAATTTTTAAATGCAGTTTTTTTATTATTTTTAAAATATATTATATTAGATACTACTGCTATAATAATAGTAAAACCTGTTGATATAAAAAATCCTGTAAAGTTACTAGTTTGTATACCTACACCTAAAAATGTATTAGCAAGCATTGGTGGAAATCTTACTATAAAAGATAGGATAAGATATAAAAGAAATTCAATATTCATACTACCTAAAAGCATGCTGGCTATATCTCCTGGAACAACCTTTACTATTCTAGTCATAACAACAAAAAACCAAGGACTATTATCTTTAAATGATATAACTTTCTCAGCTTTAGGGTATTTATCTACTATAGCATCTATTAAATCACTTCCTAAAAACTTACCTATTAGATAAGGAACTGATAACATAAGTACAAGACCTAGGGAATTAATTATAAGAGCCTTAGGAAGTGAAAATAGTTTACCTGTAGCTACATATAGTATGGCACTAGGTAGTATTATACTTATGGATTTAATCACATATAAAAATAATATAAGTAAAATTGCAAGAATATTATTTTTTGGAGTGTACTTAATTATATTTTCAACAGTTAATTTATCATAATTAAAAACTATAAGTGCTATAATGAGTACAATTATAAAAATAGAAAAATATTTTATTATGTTACTGAGTCTACTAATATTTAGTTTATTTTCTTTATTAGATTTCATATTATCATCCCTTTTTATTATATATAACCAAAGGTTAACATAATAAACTTAAAAAGTAAAGGAGGATACAAATGGATAAAAAATACGAAGAAGTAGTAATCAATAACAGAAAATTAGATATGTATTATAAAATAGGAGATTTTCCTGAAAATATAAATATTTTCCTTATACAAGATGGTCAGATGTTAAAAGATATTGAAAATAATATTGTAGACAAGCTTTTAAGTGAGTATAATAATATTTGTCTTTTATTTATTCACTCAGAAGATAGAAATAAAGAATATACACCTTGGAAATTAAGTAGTAATGTTCATTATTTAGAAGATTATAAAGGTGGAGCAGATGAATATTTAGAAGAAGTTATGGAAGAGATAATTCCTTTTATAGGTAATAGATTTAAAAGTGGAAAAATAAACTACTATTTAGTTGGCTCATCCTTAGGAGGATTAGTTTCAACTTATGGGCTTTTAAAATATAGCAGTATATTTTCAGGTGGCGTATTTATATCATCATCATATTGGTTTATAGATTTTTTAGATTTTATTGAAAAAGTTGAACTTGAAAATAAAGACTTAAAAATATATATGGATGTTGGTGACAGCGAAGGTAGCGGTAAAATTAACTATAATACTGATATAGTAGAAGAAACAAAAAAAGTTTATAACTTATTATTAGATAAAAATATAGAAAAAACAAACATTTCATTTATTATTCAAAAAAACATGCATCATGACATTAGTTTTTTTATTGATAGAATATATGATGGTATTAAATTTATTTTAAGTTGAGGTGCTTATATGTACAAAATTATGATTGTAGAAGATGATAAAAAAATCTCTAAAATGATTAGTGAGGAGTTAAATAAATATAACTATAAAACATATATACCTACAGATTATGAGAGAATTTTAGATAGTTTTATAAAAGAAGAACCAGACCTAGTACTACTAGATATAAATCTACCTAAGTATGATGGATTTTATTGGTGTAAAGAAATAAGAAAAATATCAAAAGTTCCAATAATATATATATCTGCTAGGTTCTCTGAGATGGATCAAGTATTAGCTTTAGAAAAAGGTGGAGATGATTACGTTATAAAGCCTTTTTCCTTTGATATACTTTTAGTTAAAATAAAAAGTCTATTAAGAAGGGCTTATGGTGAATACAGTATAAAAACAGATCAGAATATAATTAATATAAAGGGTCTAATTTTAAATAAAGATAAAAACACTATAAGTTTTAAAGATAAAAATGTTGAGTTAAGCAATAAAGAGTTTAGATTAATTCAAATTTTATCAGAGAATATAGGGAATATTGTAACAAGAGAAGAGTTACTTGAAGAATTATGGGACGATATTAATTTTGTGGATGATAATACATTATCTGTAAATATAACAAGAATTAGAAAACAATTAAGTAAAATAGATATATATGATTCAGTTGTTACAAAAAGAGGTCTAGGCTATACATTAGAAGATACTTGGAGTGATTAGATGAGCTTTTTAAAATTTATAAAAGATAGAAAACTATATATATTAATTTATTATATATCTATAGTTATAGCAAGCCTAGTAAGTATATTAGATGCTCTTAATAATAGCTATAAGATAAAACTTAGTAATGTATTTTATGTATTGTTTTTAACTAGTTTACTTTTATTCTTATTCCTATATTATGACTATAGAAAAAAATCTAAATTTTTAAATATATTAAATGAAAATAAAGATAAGAATGATTTAAATTACATATTTAGATTAGAAGAAAGTATTAGTCCTGAGTATGAGATTATACAAGATGCAATAATAAGTAATTTTGAGAAATATACAGACATACTAAACCTATATAAAGATCAAAGTGAATTGAATAACAAATTTAACAATAGATGGATTCATGAAATGAAAACACCTATATCTGTTTTAAAACTAATGGTAGAAAGAGAAAAAAAGAAAGTTAAAACAGATGAAGATCTAATAAATATAATTAGCATGGAAGAAGAATTAGATAAATTATCATCAGGACTTGAATTAGCTCTTTATACATTAAGAATAAATGACTTTGAAGAAGATTTTAAAGTAGAGAAAATAAACATTAATAACCTAGTTACAGAAGTTATTAATGAAAATAAAAGTCTCTTTATATTAAATAAAGTATATCCTAAAAATTTTATAAAAGAAGATTACATAGTAGTATCTGATAGAAAGTGGATAAAGTTTGTCTTAAAACAGCTAATAAGCAATAGTGTTAAATATACTAAGGTAAAAGATATAAAAGAAAAAAACATTATTTTTACTGTAACAGAAGATGAGAAAAATATATATTTAAATATTAAAGATAATGGAATTGGCATACAAAATAGAGATATCAAAAGGGTAACCCAAGCATTTTATACAGGGAATAACGGAAGAAAATACTTTGAATCCACAGGAATGGGTCTATATTTAGTAAAAGAAACTCTAGATAGACTTGGACACAACTTAATTATAGAATCTAAAGAAGGTCTATTTACAAGTATGACAATTAATTTTAGTAAGGGTGAAAGCATATATAATATATATAATTAGTCAAGGTGACAAAACTGTAAGACTAAAGATATTAAATGTAAGATAGTTCAATACTAATTCATATCATATTTTAGTAAGATTAATATAGAATATGATATGGGAGGGAAACAAATGAGCGTTTTAGAGACAAGAAATTTATCAAAAGTATATGGAAATAAGGGAAATGAAAACTATGTTAAAGCTTTAGATAAAATGAATATAAATATAGATAAGGGTGAATTTGTAGGTATAATGGGTCCAAGTGGAAGTGGTAAAACTACTTTACTAAACATATTAGCTACAATAGATGCTCCATCATCAGGAGAAGTATTAATAAATGGAAATAATCCACATAAATTAGATCCAGATGAATTAGCAGTATTTAGACGTAGAAAGTTAGGTTTTATATTTCAAGAGTTTAACCTACTTGATACTTTAAGCTTAAAAGAAAATATAATACTTCCACTAGTTTTAGATAAAGTTGGAGAAAAAGAAATAAAAGAAAAATTAAAAGAAGTAACTGAAACACTTGGAATAGATAATATTTTAAATAAAAAACCATATGAAATATCAGGGGGGCAACAACAAAGAGTAGCAGCAGCAAGAGCTATGATAAATAAACCAGATATTATACTTGCAGATGAGCCAACAGGAAACTTAGATTCTAAATCATCAAATGATCTTATGGTTGCACTAGATAAAATTAACAAAGAAAAAGAAGCAACAATTGTAATGGTAACACATGATGCATTTGCAGCTAGCTTTTGTGAAAAGATAATAATGATAAAAGATGGTAAGCAGTACTTAGAAATAGTAAAACAAGGGTCAAGGTCCCAATTTTTTGATGAAATATTAGATTCATTGTCACTTCTTGGTGGTGGATATAATGAAAATATCTAGTATAGCAAAGAGTAATTTTAAAGGAAATCTATATAGATATACAATGTATATATTAAGTAATGCATTTGCTGTATTTTCATTCTTTATTTATGCAAACTTCTTACTTCATCCAGAAATAGATTATAAAAATGGATTCGGATCACCTAGTGGAACAGTAGCAGCTGGTGCTGTAGCTGCTGTAATAATATGTATAATAGTAATAGTATTATTTTCTATTATGTTTATTGGTTATGCTACAAGTTTATTTATAAAATCAAGAGGAAAAGAATTTGGACTTTTATCTTTATATGGTATGACAAAGGGACAGATTAGAAAATATGTTTTTATAGAAAATAGTATAGTTAGTTTATTTTCTTTACTAATAGGAATAGTAACAGGAACCCTACTAAGTAAATTATTTTTAATGATGATGGATAGATTTATAGATATAGGACTTTATTTTTATATATCTCCTTTAGCTATATTAATCACAATAGTTGCATTTATTATAATATTTCAAGTAATAAATGTTATAACTTTATTTGGAATTAATAACAAACAAATAGTAGAACAATTAAAATCAAATAGAAAGCCAAGAAAACTAAAAGGATTTTCAAAAGCAAAAGCTTTAATAGGCATTAGCCTTTTGATTTTAGGATATATATCAGCTTGGATTGTTTATGGTGGCTTTGTAGTTTTAGCAATGATCCCTGTAACAATAACAGTAATAGTAGGAACATACTTTTTCATAACTCAATTTAGTTTATATTTTGTAGATAGACTAAATGCAAATAAAAAACTTAAGTATAGTGGAACTAATATAGTATCATTCTCACAGCTTAGTTATAAACTTCAAGATACTGCAAAGGTATTATTCTTAGCATCAATTTTAGGAGCTATAACATTCACTGCAACTGAGACTATATTTACATTTTATAAGGAAGTAGATTATATACTTGGAAATACATCAGCAGAAGATGTACTAATAGGAAACTTTGAATCTAAAGATACCTATGAGGTCATTAAAGAAAAAGTAAAAGAGGAAATATCCAAAGATACAGAAATATCAGATGAGTATGAACTTGAATTTATAAAAGCTACAAATCTAAGTGCTAATGAAAAATATGATACTAGAATTGACACTACTTTAATAAGTGAGTCTGATTATAACAAGGCTGCTAATATGTATGGTTATGATGAACTTAAGCTAGATAAAAATCAAGTCTACTATGTATATCCACATAAAAGAATAGGCATGGGAAAAGATTATGATAATCTAGTTAGAAATCCAGGAAATATTGTAGAAATTGAAGTTGAAGGCTATGAGAATGAATATGAAGTTATAGGAGAAAGAGTAACAGCAGCTATAACTATATATTCAGTAGGAAGACATGATTATTATGTAGTAAATGACGAAGATTTTAATACATTATTAAACAAGTCTAAAGAAACTAATATTTCAAATTTAAATGGATTTAAAGTGGACAGTAAATATAAATCATATGACACTTCAAAAGAGTTATGGAATAAGCTAGGTCATGAAGAAGGCTTTACTATGAATTTATTCTTTAAGGCAATAGATCATGTGGAGACTAGAAATAACTTTGGAATAATATTATTTATTGGATTTTTCATATCATTTTTATTCTTCTTAGCAACAGGAAGTATTATTTACTTTAAATTATTTGATGAGATAAAACAAGATAGAGAAGAATATTTAATATTAAGAAAAATTGGTATTACAAATAAAGAGTTAAATAAAATTATTACAAAACAAATAGGATTAGTATTTTTTATACCTTTCGTAGTAAGTACAGTTCATTCATTTTTTGCACTTAAATCATTATCAAATATGGTTGAACTTAGATTAGTAAGATATGGTCTTATAGTTATGGTTGGGTATTTTATATTCCAAATAATTTATTTCTTAGCCATAAGAAGAGCATATATAAAGAAATTAAATATAATATAATTTAAATGTTAAATTGTATAATTAAGTGCGACACCTAAAAAAAATAAAAACTCATAACA
>CAYPYI010000064.1:0-7879 GCA_964415085.1 uncultured Tissierellaceae bacterium | reverse complement strand
TAAATAAAGAAGGACAAGTTATAAAAGGATTATATGCAGCTGGTGAAGTTACTGGAGGGATTCATGGGAATAATAGATTAGGTTCTATGTCCATACCAGATACAGTTACATTTGGAAGGATTGCCGGTAAAAACTGCGTAAATAACAAAATAACACTCAAAATTGAGTGTTATTTTGTTATTTAAACTTATTATTTTAAAAATTATTCTGTAGCAAAGTTATCAAAGTATCCTTGTACTAAAACTACAGGAGTACCCTTATCTCCACTACCACTAGTTAAATCACATAAACTACCTATTAAATCTGTAATTTGTCTTGGTGTTGTTCCTAAAGACTCTGCTTGACCAAGTAAGTCAACATCTTTAGCATAAATTTTTTGTTTTACAGCAGATAAAATTTCAGCATCCTTTAATTCACTTAGCTCAGTATCCACTATATACTTAAGTTTAAGCTCATTAGGAGTACCTTTTAAACCATCAGTATAAGCAGGAGATACAACTGGGTCAGCTAACTCCCAAATCTTTCCTACAGGGTCTTTAAATGCACCATCGCCATAAACTAAAACTTCTATGCTTTTTCCTGTTCTTTCATAAAACTTTCTTTGGATACAATCAACATAGTATTGGTTGTCTCTTGGGAAAAGTTTTACTTCTCTATCAGATGCAAGGTTAGATCCTAATAGTCCATATTCAGGATTATATCCATGGTCTTCATTAGGTTCAGATAGGATATCTTCTAATCCATAAACTATATTTCCACCTGCATTTTTTATTAATTTTTTAGTTTTATGTCTATCATGAATATTAGCAACTAAAACGTCTTTTGTATAATTTAGTATATAAGTAGGATCATTAGAAAAATGTATATGAATATTTCCATTACCCATTTTTTTATATAAATCCACATAATCTATTCCAGTAAAAGTATGTTTTACTTCTTTTCCAAATAATTCTCTGTATTTTTCTTCATCAAAATGATCTGAGTATGGATTTATTCCTAAATCTAACATTTTATCAACATCCATTAGGTGGTTTCCAACTTCATCAGATGGATAGCTTAATAGAACATGGATTTCTTTACCAGTCATAGCGATGCCTTTTAATAGTATAGAGAATCTATTTCTACTTAGAATAGGGAAAACTACACCTATTTTCTCGTTATACTTTTGTTCTACATCCTCTTTAATATCATCAATTGTAGCATAGTTTCCTTGTGCTCTTGCGATTAAAGATTCTGTAATACCAACAACATCCCTATCATTTAATTCATAACCTTCAACTTCTGAAGATTTAATTACGGAGTCTACTACTATATTAATTAAGTCATCTCCTTCTTTAACTATTGGAGTTCTTATACCTCTAGCAGTAGTACCAACTGTTCTACTCATATTAATGCCCCCTAAAATATTATTTACTACCAAAAATTATTATATCATATAAAACATGTGGTTTATATAAAAATATAATATTAATGGTGTATTTACGGCTTTACAATTATATCATATAAAAAAATTTCATCAAAGGCAATTATTAAAGTATTATTAAAATTACATATATCTATCATTATTTTTGCATATTAGTATATAATATAAATAGGAAGAAATTTACTAAACAAGAATAAAGAGGAATTAAATTGCTTAAATGGTTTATTTGTAAGGCGATATATATTATAATATAATATTAAGATAGATATTTATGTAAATATATATCTTTGAAAGATAAAGAGGTGGCTATGTGATAGAGTTTATTAATGTATCAAAAGAGTATGATAATAAAGTTAAAGCACTTGATGATGTTAGTTTAAAAATAGATAAAGGTGAATTTGTTTTCTTAGTAGGAGCAAGTGGAGCAGGAAAATCAACAATGTTAAAGTTACTATTAAAAGAAGAAGAACCTACTGAGGGTCAAATATATTTAGGAAATAGAAATATAACTAAGGTTAGAAAAAGAAAAATTCCAGAGGTTAGGAGAAACTTAGGAGTTGTTTTTCAGGACTTTAGACTATTAAGCAACAAAACAGTTTATGAAAATGTTGCTTTTGCAATGGAAATTTTGGGAGAACATCCTAAAGAAATAAGAAGAAGAGTACCAATGATATTAAGTATGGTTAATTTAAGTAAGAAGGCTTCAAATTTTCCAGATGAATTATCTGGAGGAGAGCATCAAAGAGTTGCTATAGCTAGAGCTATAGTAAATAATCCACCAGTATTAATAGCAGATGAGCCTACGGGTAATTTAGACCCTGATACAGCTTGGGAGATTATGAGTGTATTAGGGGATATTAATTCAAGAGGTACAACAATTTTGATGGCAACACATGCAAAAGATATAGTAGATGTAATGCAAAAAAGGGTAATCCAAATACATAATGGATCCTTGATTAGAGATGAAGAAGCAGGTGGATATGGCGATGATATTTAGAAAGTTAAAGAGTATAATCAAACAAGGATTCCAAGGAATGTGGAGAAATAGAGGAATGGGACTAGCTTCTGTTTCATCAATAGCAGCAGTATTAGTTATATTAGGAATAGTGCTTATACTTGTTTTAAGTGTAAATACTTTAGTAGCAGATACACAAGATAAAATTGATGAAGTTGAAGTATTTTTAGTAAATGAAATTAGTGATGAACAAAAGGATGTTATAAGGAAGAATTTAGAAGGTCAAGAAGGAGTTTTATCAGTAATTACAAGAACAAAAGACCAAGCAATAGATATATTAAAAAAGGAATGGGGAGAAGATGCATACCTATTAGAAGGACTTGAAGAAGACAACCCACTTCCAGAATCTTTTGTAGTTCAACTAAAAGAACTAGAATATGCAGATGAAATTGTAGAAAATATTAAAGATTTAGAAGGTATAGATAGGATAAGGTATCATAAAGAAGCAATTGAGAAACTTTTAGTATTTGCAGATTATGTACAAAAAGGTGGATTAATTATAATTGTTATCTTAATAAGTATATCTATATTTATAATTTCTAATACTATAAAACTTACAGTAAATTCTAGAAGTAGAGAAATAAATATAATGAAATATGTAGGTGCAACAAATGGATATATTAAAGGACCGTTTATTATAGAAGGTGTCCTATTTGGAGTTATAGGTGCAATTATATCAATGGGTATTATATATTTTGGATATGGATACTTATTTGATATATTAAATGAAAGACTTTATGATTTTTTCCAAGTGATGTTAGTACCTCCTACAATGATTTTTAAAGATATATCTATAATATTTATATCTATAGGAGCAGGAATAGGAGCACTTGGAAGTGTTATATCGATGAAACGTTTCTTAAATGTATAGGAGGTTTGCAAGTGATTAAGAGGAAAAGGAAAGTTGCTTTAATTGTGTTACTTGTAATGCTTGCTGTCGGATTGTCTCAAGTATATGCAAATAATATAAACAAATTAAAGAATGATCAAAAAAACTTAAAAAATCAAATGAATGATA
This sequence comes from uncultured Tissierellaceae bacterium, assembly GCA_964415085.1. Classification (GTDB taxonomy): domain Bacteria; phylum Bacillota; class Clostridia; order Tissierellales; family Tissierellaceae; genus CAYPYI01. Next base: position 4,423 of record CAYPYI010000064.1, on the reverse strand, counting down.
CTAAAAAACAGATTAAAGATATTTCGGTTAAAACAAAAACAATATCTGATGAAATTAGTGATTTAGATAAAAAAATGGAAGAGTCAACTATAGAAATAGAAAAAGCTCAAGAACAAATTAAAAAACTTCAAGCAGATATAGAGGTTACGGCAAAAGAGTTAGAAGAATCAGAAATTAAATTGACAGAAAAAAGAGACTTATTTAACAAAAGAATTAGAGTAATGTATATGAATGGAAGTACTGGATATTTAGAACTTCTACTTTCATCTAAAGATGTTAAAGATTTTCTATCTAGAAAAGATATGGTTCAGTCTATAGCAGAGCATGATAAGGAACTTCTTAAATTTATGAAGGAACAAAGAGATGAAATAGATAATAAGAAAATAAAACTAGAAGCTCAAAGAGCATCTGTAGAAGCAAGTAAGTCTAAGTTAGAATCAAGAAGAAAAGATCTGGAACAAGTAAGTAGACAAAAAAGTGATTTAATGGGTAGATTAAAACAAGATTTAAACTCATTAGAAAAAGAATATGACAAACTTAATTCTCAAGCTAAAGATATTGAATCACAAATAGTGAAAATGCAAGTAAATACAGGACCTTATTCTGGAGGGAAAATGCAGTGGCCAGTTCCTTCTAGTATGAGAATAACATCAAAGTTTGGTTATAGAAATCACCCAATACTTAAAAAGAATAAACTTCATACAGGTATAGATATTGGAGCATCAAGTGGTCAATCAGTTGTAGCTGCTGCAGATGGTACAGTTGTACACTCAGGTTGGCAAGGTAGCTATGGTAAAGCTGTTATTATAGACCATGGTGGCGGAATTATGACGCTTTATGCACATAACTCATCTTTATTAGTTTCTAAAGGACAGAAAGTTTCAAGAGGTAGTACAATAGCGAAAATTGGTAGTACTGGTTTTTCTACAGGACCTCACTTACACTTTGAGGTAAGGAAAAATGGTAAATATGTAGATCCAACTGGATGGCTTTCAGGTAAGTAAACTAATAGAATTAAGAGGTGAGAATATTGAAGAAGAATAGAAAACTAAAAATTATTCTACTGCTTATTATAACTAACCTTATAACATTAGGAATAAGTAATGTTTTACTAATAAAAACAGAAAATAGGGTTGTTGTTCCTGTAGCAGATTATAACAAATTAACTAGTGTATATGAAAAATATTCTAAAGTGGATTATGTTGAAAATATTATAACTAATGAGTATTATAAAAAGCCTGATACAAGTAAGTTTATAGATGGTCAATTAAAGGGATTGGTTGCATCTTTAGAAGATCCTTACTCAGCTTATTTAACACAAGAAGAATATAAGATGATGAATGAAGATACGGCTGGAGTATTTGGAGGAATAGGTGTAATAGTATCTCCTGGAGATGATAATCTAATTACAGTTGTATCACCAATAGTTGGAACACCTGGTGAAAAAGCAGGTATTAAACCTGAAGATAAAATTATTAGAGTAAATGGTGAGGAATTTTTAGGTGAAGAGATGAGTGAGGCAGTCAAGGTTATGAAGGGTGAACCTGGAACTGAGGTTGAGCTTACTATAATGAGAAAGAATTCTAAAGGTTTAAATGAATTTTTAGATTTAAAAATCAAAAGAGAGTTAATAAAAGTTGAAAGTGTAAAATCTGATGTTATAGAAGATAAGATTGGATATATTGCAATAACATCTTTTGATGAACTAACTCATAAAGACTTCGTTAAAGAATTAAATAAATTAGAAAATGAAAAGAAAGTTGAAGGCCTTATAATAGATCTTCGAAATAATCCAGGAGGGCTATTAGATGTATGTGCAGACATAGCTGATGAATTATTAGGAGAGGCTGATATAGTATATACTGAAGATAGACATGGTAAAAGACAATACTTAAAAAGTAAAAAAGGTCATACAGAATTACCTTTAGTAGTATTGGTAAATGAAGGTAGTGCAAGTGCTTCAGAAATATTATCAGGAGCAATCAAAGATAATAATAGAGGTAAAATTGTAGGAAAACAAACATTTGGAAAAGGATTAGTTCAAACAATTATGAAACTTCCAGATAATTCCGGTCTTAAATTTACAATTTCAGAATATTATACTCCAAATGGTATTAATATTCATGGCGTAGGACTTGAACCAGACTATGTAGTGGAATTACCAGAAGATATAAAGGGAATCGGTCTAGACTTTATGGATAAAGATACACAACTTCAGAAAGCTTTAGAAGTTTTAAAAGAAGATATGAATAAATAGTAATAAAAAGGATGCTAATCATTTTGATTAGCATCCTTTTTTTGGGTTATTAATTTACATCTTTTAAATATAATATTAAACTGGAATCATCTTTAGAATCAGGAAACCTTAGATTCATATATAAAAGTTCATTTGATTTATTAAACCAAATATTATCTGTTGTTGCCTTTTGAATTTTTTCATAAGATTTATTTTCTATATCATAGATATAAACTGTGTAAGATGATTCAACATTATTTTTTTCAAGCAATATTAAAGTGTTATCATCAACTGGAGTGAAATTACTAATATTTAATTCTACTTTATCATATACAGTATAATCATCTAAGTTGAAAATTAGAAATTCACTGGAATCTTTATTTTCGTGTGTGTGTATATAGCCAATTTTATTAGTATTTAAAAATTTCGGTTTTATACCATTTAACTTATAATCACTATCAGAATTTAAATCATAAATATGAATAAGACTTTCTAAAGTTTTTTTATTAGAATAGGTAAATAAATACTTATCATTCTTAATTCTAATAGAACTTATTGGGTAATTAAACGATTTACTATATGTAAAATCATTTGTATGAATATCATGTTCATATATATTAGTAATCCCATCAACATTTTCAATAAGTAAAAGTGTATTATCATCTTTCCAAGCAACACTATTTACAAACATATTATCTTTTAACATCACCTTATAAGACTTATTATCTTTTGTATCTAATAAGTAAAGTATACTATTATTTTCATCTTTTTCCAGTATATAGACAAAAGAATTATTAGAGTTTATCTTTGCAGAACAAATAGGTAAACTGGATATATATAATTTTTCTTTTTCTTCCGAGCTAGTATTATAAATCCATAGAGTTTCCTTTATATTATCATCAAAGGTTTCACTTTTTTTATAAAGAATATACTCAGGATTTGAATGATCTAATACCTGTCCACTATCAATAAAAGATGATATATTAGTTTTTTCTACATCAAGTAAGTAACCTGTTTTAGCATCTACCTTAACATTTAAGTCAATAATTGGGCTTGTATTAAATTCATTATTAAATATTCTTTTATAATCTATATCCCATAAAAGAGTATTCTCTTCTTCGAGTAAATTAATTTCAGGATAAATAGAAGCTTTAACTTTATATGTATTTTCGATCTTTTTAAGAATATCACTAATTTCAATATTAAGAAGTATATTTTCATAATTAGTATTTATAATGTTAAAATTAAAATCTTCCAATTTTCCCTGTTTAATTCCATCTAAAGAAATTGAAACTTGAGGAGTAACAAACTTATCTAAAACACCCTTTGAAATATTTTTAACGTATATGTCTATATCTTTTTCATTTTTCTCAACTTTATCGATTTCTATACCTGATGATTTCATTAAGCCTAAAGATGCAATAATTTTAGAATTCTTATCACTTTTAGCTACTGATACATTAGGTTTTAGATTTTGATAACTAGAAGATAAGACAACTTTATCTACATTATAATCAAATCTGTTTTTAGATATTTTAGTTTTATTATCTTTTAAGATAATGGGGTCTTCAGCAATTTTGCAACCAGTTTGGAAAATTGCGCATAAAAAAAATATAGCTAGAATTAGCTTTCGCTTCATGTATGGTCACCTCTTTATAATATTTTATAATAAAAATCAAATAACTACAAGTAAATTATGATACTATCTTTGACAATAGGGGTAATTAATATATAATAAGAATAGAACATTTGTTCAAAGAGGTGTATAATAAATGGATAAATTTGAAATAGTATCAAAGTTTAAGCCAACAGGTGACCAACCAAAGGCTATAGATAGTTTAGTAAAAGGAATAAATGATGGTAAAAAAGACCAGATACTTTTAGGAGTAACAGGATCTGGAAAAACATTTACCGTTGCTAATATTATAGAAGAAGTACAAAAGCCAACCTTAGTAATAGCTCATAATAAAACACTAGCATATCAACTTGCAAGTGAGTTTAAGGAATTTTTTCCAAACAATGCTGTTGAATATTTTGTAAGTTATTATGACTATTATCAACCAGAGGCTTATGTACCACATACAGATACCTATATAGAGAAGGATTCATCAATTAATGATGAAATCGATAAATTAAGACACTCTGCTACAGCAGCTCTTTTTGAAAGAAGAGATGTAATAATAGTTG